>NZ_JADEXR010000295.1 GCF_015206995.1 aff. Roholtiella sp. LEGE 12411
GGGCTTGGGGCATGGGGGGAGAAAATGATTCTTGACTCTTGTCCCTTGTACAGACGTGTAGACGCTTAGAGAGCGGCTTATCGTAAGAGAATAGTTACGTCTCTACAAATGACAAATGACAAATGACAAATGACAAATAATTAAAATTCACGTTGTGAGAAAACTAGAATAGCGATCGCTAGGAGCATGACACTGTACAGTAGACTATAGCCAGCGCTAGTAATCAATGCAGTTGCATCGGGTAGTGCTTGCAAACCATAAACGGCGTCATTTTTCAAGTCTAATCTGGATAAATCTGGCAAAATGAGATACAAGCCTTGTGTGAGGCGTTCCATACCAGGGTTTTGGCTAAGACGGCCAAGCTGTGCCAAATCTTGAGTAATATTCCCCATTAAATAAACGGCGAATGTTAAAGCCGTTGCTAATAGAGAGCCAGTAAAAACACCCAAGACAATAGCCACAGCACTGATTAAAGACAACTGTAAAAATAGGAAAATTGCAGCAATCAGAATACTTACCGTCGGTTTAGAAATGTTACCAAATTGCAAAAAGCCTAGATAAACCGCTGTCATCGCGGCGACAAGTACGGCTAGCACTGCGGATAACCCTAAATACTTGCCGATAATGATTTCACTACGGCTAACAGGTTTGGCAATTAACATCAAAACAGTGCGTTTTTCAATTTCTTTGTTAATTAGTCCTGTACCCACAAATATTGCAACAATTAAACCAATTGCACTCGTCGCTGCTATCCCAAAGTCTAAAAAAATTTTATCTTCAGTCGTTGCAGCAAATTCAGGAAGTACGCGGAAAGCGATCGCCATTATTAGTGTATAAAAACCGATAATATACAGGATGCGATCGCGTACCACTTCCTGAAACACATTTTTTGCTAGTACAAAAATTCTGCCTAGATTCATAGTTACTTGTCATTTGTCATTAGTCATTTGTCATTAGTCATTTGTCATTAGTCAAGGGTCAATATTTTCCCCCACTCCTCCACTCCTCTTCATTGCTGTGGAGGCGGCGGCCCTGCAATAAATTTACTAAGGCGATCGCATTCAATTTCTGCAACTGTGATTTTATCCCCAGAATTGTTGGTGGCTGCAACTGGTTCAACTCGACAAGATTTCTTCAGGTAATATCCGCGTGGGTTAGAACTAGGGCCGATCCAAATACTTAGTAAATCTAATATATAACCAGACTTAATATTGGCTACACGCGGCTCAATACGCCACAGTTCTTTTTCTTCATATTGCGCTAAGTTGTTTGCAATAACTTGCTTACCTGTATTTCCTACCTGTTGTTTCGCATCTAGTAGCCATCTCTCTACTTCTGACCAAGGTCTTTCAGCTATTTGCTGTTCTATCAGTGGTTGAAGTTTTTCTAGAATTACAACACCGTTTTGTGGGATTTTTACTGGGCCTTCTGTTCTGACAACAAAGGTACTACGCCTAAAACTATCTGCTTGCAAACTGGGATATTCTCGTAACCAATTATCCATCACAAAGTAAAATTGAATCCAACAACTTAGCAACATACAACTAGCAAGTAGAATCAGGATTGCTTGGCGTTCTTCCGGGTCAGGAATCTGAACTTTAGCATCAGTATCAGTTCCTTCAATGAATTCTGGAATTGCTGTAATTAAGGCTGAAATTGTCGGCCAAAGAACAACTGTTCTTGGTGTAATTACATCCTCTTGATTTCCAAATGCAAAAACACTAACTAAGAATCCGGTAATTACTGCTCCTACTGGCATAAAAGTACCAGGAACCCTCAACGGGTCTTCAGTGGTATACCAAGCTGTACCGGAAATTAAAAATAACCAACCGCAAAATGCAATTATATCTCTTATATAACCTGTAGCAAAATATGATAGTACCCAAGAAAAAACACTCAAATAAATAAATGTTTGCCACGAATAAGCTTTCGGTGGAACTAATACCTTTTTAATTCCTGCATAAAGTTCCTCCACAAATTTGAATGCACCGAATACATCTTTAAACAATGTGTTCATATTTCATTCCTCTATAGGATTACTATTTTATTTTTGAAAAAACTGCGTACACCTCTAACTCCCTTTTTACCCATGCCCCATTCCCCATTCCCCATTCC
>NZ_JADEXR010000296.1 GCF_015206995.1 aff. Roholtiella sp. LEGE 12411
CCATTCCCCATTCCCCCTTATCCCCAGAGGGGGCCCCAAATTCCCCATTCCCAAATAAATCGTCATGAATCTAATTTACTTTCTCCTGCGTTCATCTTGGGGGATGGTGGCGATCGCGATCGTCACTGGATTCCTGAGTGGTGGCAGTAGTGCTGGACTGATCGCCTTAATCAGCAGTGCTGCGACTCGCAGCAGTACTTCACCCCTCACATCTATCGCTTGGGGTTTCGTGGGGCTGGTAATAGTAGCACTCATTACTAGTATCATTTCGCAAGTGATGCTGATTCGCCTATCTCAAAATGCCATCCTGCAACTACGAATGCGCTTGGCTCGCCAGATTCTGGCTTCAGAATTAAGCCATTTAGAACAGCTAGGCAATCCCCGACTGTTGGCAACTCTGACAGAAGATGTGCAGGCTGTTGCGAATGCTGTATATGTGATTCCTTTCCTGTGTATTGATCTAGCAATGGTTTTAGGTTGCCTGCTATATATAACCTGGTTATCCTGGTTAGTATTTCTAATAGTTGTCAATCTGATAGTTATCGGAATAGGTAGCTGCCAATGGCTGTTGAATAGAGGAGGGCAATTACTCGCCCTCGCCCGTGAGGATCAAGACGTACTATTTAAACATTTTCGTACCATCACCGAAGGAGTCAAGGAACTTAAGCTCAATTATCAACGCCGTCAAGTCTTCTTGACAAAACATTTACAATCAACAGCTACTAAATTTCGTCGTCACAATGTTGATGGTTTGACGCTGTTTGCCACAACTACTAGTTGGGGTAAACTCCTGTTTTTTTTCGCAATGGGTTTTTTATTATTTGCACTGCCTTACTTATTGACCATCAGTCCCCAAACCCTTTCTGGTTATATCCTTACTTTTACATACTTGATGTTGCCGATGGACAACATCGTTACCAATCTTCCCCAGATGGGCAAAGCCAACGTTGCTTTACAAAAGATAGAATCGCTCGGTTTATCTCTAGCTAGTAGGGCTGAAGTATCAACAGTTCCACCTGCTTTTAAGTCTGCCTGGCACAGCTTACAACTTAAAGGTATTACCCACACTTACCGAACAGATCAAGAAGATAATAGCTTTATCCTCGGCCCCATCGACCTAACATTATATCCTCAAGAACTAGTGTTTATCGTAGGTGGTAATGGCAGTGGAAAATCCAGCCTAGCTAAACTAATAGCCGGACTCTACATTCCAGAAAACGGCGAAATTTGGTTTGATGGAGAACTCGTTAACCAACATAACCGAGAGTGGTATCGCCAGCATTTTTCTGTGATTTTTTCTGACTTTTATTTATTTGAGGAACTTTTAGGTTTAGAAAATACTAACTTAGATACTCAAGCCAAAAACTATCTAAAGCAACTCCAACTAGACCATAAGGTAAAAGTTGAAAATGGGCAATTTTCTACTACTGCTCTTTCTCAAGGACAGCGTAAACGACTAGCTTTGCTCACAGCGTACTTAGAAGACCGACCAATTTATTTGTTTGATGAGTGGGCAGCTGATCAAGACCCAGTATTCAAAGAAATATTCTACACTCAGCTATTACCAGAACTGCGAGAGCGCGGTAAAACAGTGGTAGCAATTAGCCACGACGATCGCTATTTTCATCTAGCAGACCGAATAGTCAAATTAGAATATGGCAAAGTTGAATATGACAAGCAATATCAGAGATGAAACCGCATGTGATCTAATTGCTTCTTTATAAGCTGTTACGCAAATAAACTTGGTTCTTCAGTACTTGTTATGCCAAATTATTAGCAATTCAATGTAATAATATGTTGAAAAATATCTCCATTAATAGCTAAAGCTATTAATGGAGATGACATACAAGGCATTTTTATTGTTTGCTGTA
>NZ_JADEXR010000054.1 GCF_015206995.1 aff. Roholtiella sp. LEGE 12411
CCCATGCCCCATGCCCCATTCCCCATCCCCTAAATAAAAACATGAGCTATCGAATGAAACGACGAGACTATGCGGCTATGTTTGGCCCGACTGTTGGCGATCGCGTCCGCCTCGCTGATACAGAATTGTTTATTGAAGTAGAAGAAGACCGCACCACTTACGGTGAAGAGGTTAAGTTCGGCGGGGGTAAGGTGATCCGAGATGGTATGGGACAATCTCCCATCATTAATGGTGACGGCAATTATGCCGTAGATACGGTAATCACCAACGCCTTGATTCTTGACTGGTGGGGCATCGTTAAAGCCGATATTGGCATTAAAAGCGGGAAAATTTTCAAAATTGGGAAAGCAGGCAATCCTAATATTCAAGACAACGTTGATATTATTATCGGCCCAGGCACGGAGGTTATAGCCGGAGAAGGTCGAATCGTCACAGCAGGAGCGATTGACACCCACATTCACTTTATTTGTCCCCAACAAATCGAAACCGCGATCGCTTCTGGGACTACAACTATGATTGGTGGTGGTACAGGCCCGGCGGCTGGTACTACCGCCACCACTTGCACCCCTGGCCCTTGGCACATTCACCGCATGTTACAAGCGGCTGATGCTTTTCCTATAAACATCGGTTTCTTGGGCAAAGGTAATAGCAGTTTACGTGATGGTTTAGTCCAACAAGTTGCTGCTGGAGTCATAGGTTTGAAGCTGCATGAAGACTGGGGAACTACGCCAGAGGCTATTCGTACCTGTCTTAGCGTTGCTGATGAATATGACGTACAAGTTGCCATTCACACCGACACGCTAAACGAAGCAGGATTTGTGGAAAAGACAATTGAGGCTTTTGAAGAACGTGTGATTCACACTTTCCACACCGAAGGTGCAGGTGGCGGTCATGCGCCTGATATTCTGAAAGTCTGTCAATACGACTATGTTTTACCTGCTTCTACGAATCCCACTCGTCCCTACACCATTAATACCCTAGCCGAACACAGAGATATGTTAATGGTGTGCCATCACCTCGATCCCAATATTGAGGAAGATGTCAAATTTGCCGACTCAAGAATTCGCCCACAAACGATCGCAGCTGAAGATATTTTGCATGATTTGGGCGTAATTAGCATCATGTCTTCCGATTCCCAAGCAATGGGAAGGGTAGGGGAAGTCATTCTGCGGACTTGGCAAACTGCTCATAAGATGAAAGTCCAAAGAGGGCCGTTATCTCCTGAGAAGATTGTCCCAAATAATGATAACTTTAGAGCCAAGCGCTATATTGCCAAATACACTATTAATCCTGCGATCGCTCATGGAATTGCTAATTATGTCGGTTCCGTTGAAGAAGGAAAATTAGCTGATTTGTGTCTGTGGAAACCTGCCTTTTTTGGTGTGAAACCAGAGCTTGTCGTTAAAGGAGGAATGATTGTTTGGGCACAAATGGGCGACCCTAATGCCAGTATTCCTACCCCCGAACCCGTTTATATGCGTCCGATGTTTGGCGCTTTTGGTGGCGCAATTGGTGCTACTTCCATTACCTTTGTTTCTCAAGAAGCTTTGAATAAAGGTATACCTGAACAGCTGGGCTTAACCACTCGAACTGAAGCTGTTTCCCATACCCGTGACGTGAGGAAGAAAGATTTGAAACACAACGATGCTACACCACACATTGAAGTTAATCCAGAAACCTACGAAGTCAGAGCCGATGGGGAATTGTTAACTTGTGAACCTGCTGCTTATTTACCCATGGCCCAGCGTTACTTCTTGTTTTAACGTGTCGTTTCTATCAACTTGGCGAGATGCCGTTGGAATTTACTTTTATTTGAGTGATCTACCTCGCCAAGTCCAACCCCAGCCAGTTTCAGTCTTAATAACCGAAACAATAGCAATGAAAGCAACCAATAAACCTCCCAACCAATGTAGCCACCAGTACTTTGGAGAACTGTACAATGCCTGGGAAGCTAGGGTTCGCAAATTGTACTGAAGGAGAATTGCGCTCAAAGCTAGACAAATTGCAAACAAGTCAAATGTTCCGCATCCAATCAAAAGACTTTTACCAAGCAAAATTACTAATCCTAGCCAGGGAATTGAGTAAATGCTTAACATCACCACAGCTAAATACAACATTATCCAAAAATTCCGTTGAGCACCTGAGTACAAAACTTTAGTCCAACCTTCCCAGAGTGCTGCCCAAGAGCGATACATTCGTAATGTAGCTAAATCTGCCCCTAGTACATATTGCAATTTTAAACCACTGTGTTTTATAAGTCGTGCTAGAGCAACATCTTCAGCAACCTTACTGGCTACTGCACAATGTCCTCCTACTTGATTATAAGCTGAACGCCGAAACAGCATGAAAGGCCCTGCTGCAAACGCTGTCTTTGTATTAGGGTTTTTTACAACCGTAGAGTTAAAAGCAATCAGCATATTGATGAATATTAATGGCTGTACTAACCACTCTGCGAGAGAATCACAAACGAGTGCTGGTATACAGTTCAGGAAGTCAGTCTTTTCTATTTCTGCTTTATAAATAACGGTTTCAATTGCCCCTAGTTTCAATCGGACATCAGCATCAATAAAGAGTAAGTATTCTCCACAAGAGCGTTCAGCAGCCTGAGCGCAAGCCCAGTTTTTCCCTGTCCAAACTTGTTTTTCTGGTCGAGGTAGTCCAGATACAATTTTCAACCGTAAGTCACTAAGATTTTGCTGAAGTCGTTTCAATATTGTTAGAGTTTCATCAGTTGATTGATCGTCTACTACCCAGACTTCAAGGTTATCATCTGACAAGTCAGTACTGTTTAAAACAGACATGACACATTCTTGAATATTATCTGCTTCGTTATAAGCAGGAATAATCACTGAAACTGTTGGTAATCTAAAATTAAGAGCATCTATAAGTATTACGTCCTTTGATGGACTTAGTTGCATATCAGCGATCGCACGTCGTAAAAAAACTAAGTAGGTAGTCAGTCCAATTAGAGAAAGACAAAGAAATAAAACAAGTAAAATCACAGTTTCACTCACTTGCTGACTGATCAGCGTCAGGCATTAGGGCAAAATGCTCTAGTATCAGTCTGTGGATAAAAATGTAGCTACCATTGACTTTTCGCAAAAGAATACGTTCAGTTGCATAATCGAGAAAACGAGCGTAGTTCCAAGGAATATTGTCACTCCTGTGAAGAATAACACGCAAAACAAAATGTTTAATGCAGACCAAACCTGAATTGTCCCCACCAACTAGACCATTAAGTAACCCAATTATGGAGCCAACTACTAGTGCAAAAACTACTCCATCAGCAAAAGGATCATTTCCATAATGAACCCACCAAATTATGTCTGGATATATATGAGCCAAAATCCATACCACCACACTAATAAACGCACCAATCAATCCACCAATCGTTATTAAATTGAGAGAATTTATTACTGAGTTCCAAATTCCTTCGTTAGGAATTTTCTTATCTTTCTCTACAAAATCTTTTTTTTCTACTCCTAACACCAAACCGACCCATAACCCAACAAACAAACCTAACATTTGTAAACCAAAGAAGATTTTAATAATATTTTTTAGATTGAATCTTTCAGTATAAAGCAATTTGGCAGTTTGATCTAAAAAATTATTAAACCAAACATTGTTTATTGTAAAACTTTGATTAGTAATAAACGTAATTATCATTCCAATAATTAGTAATATAATACCAGAAAACATTCCGCAGACCATTCCAATTATAAACTTATTTTTTGCTTCTGAGAATGACAGAACTCTACTATCTGTTGGCTTTATATTTTCAATATCTGTACGCGAGCTTATGAACAAAACAATGAATAAAAAAAGTGGAGTTTCTAGAATAGGGGTTATTGTGGTTTCTGAAAATAGGGAACTTGTTAAATACAGGCTTGCTATACATATAAACAGTTCAAATATTAATATTAAACCAAAGCTTAGTTTTAAGTTTAAAGCTTCTACTTCTGAACTCAAGTCTGTCAATAGCTGAGATACCACTTCTGAATTGTGTCGTGTAAATATATCAGATATTTTTCTAAATCTTCTACCGAATATGCTACTAAAATCTATAACGTATATACGATGTTTCCATTTATTTATCACTCCAAAATTGAATTGTGTGAATAGCTCAGTTATAACTCCAGATATCAATCCAGCTACTGCTCCCATGCACATGTAAAGAAGTGAAGAATTTATTGGTTGAGGACTATAATTGAATAAACTAGCAATTAGCCCACCAGACAACCCAGACAGTGAGCGCACAATTAGCATGACTGCAAAATGGTATATTCTCCGTTGATAATCTGTTTGGAACCAGCTTGGCTGCATATCCTCGATTGAAAAGACTGTTTGAGAGTTCTCTTCCATTCTTTTCGCTAACCAAATTAACCAATGTTTTGCTTTTGCTTTCTCTTTTTCATGCTCCGTATCATTTTTTTTAGTTCTACGTCTGAGGAACATCCGTTCAATATAAGCATTAAACAGGCGTTGGCGTAGTTCTTGTTGGTTAGCCAATGCTTGTCGCGGTTCTGGAGTCAGCTCATCACTACTCCTCTGAGGGAAAAGATTTATCAAACCTTTTAAGAAGTTAAAACCGACAGTAATCGGATTTGGGGATAATGTTGTTTCCTTGGGCGCAAGTGTTACATCAGGCAATGACTTGTAAACTAGGATGATGATATTCAGCCATAGCGGCGATTCAGCTAACTTTCGTAGATCAGTATTCTTTCTCAAGGCTTCGCGAACTGTTGCCAACTTCTGACTATCAAGATTATCAAGATAATTATGAATGTCTTCTTGTGTCAGTGGTAGCAAGCGTATGGCAGCAGAGAAGCGTAAACGGCGATTGAGATCTTCATATTCCCTTATCCGGCTACACACTACTATATTTGTGTGTTTGTGTTTCTTCCTAAATCGATTTAATGCCTCAACGCAGTCAATTCGGATATCTTCCCTTATCTCATCTAACCCATCCAGCAATAGCAGTAGTTTATCCTTGCTTATCCAGCGTTCGCCAATTTCTCTGGGAACATCGTATTCATTGTTCAGTTCTTCAATTAGCCATTTGTTAAGAGTTTGCCTTTGCCTTTTCCAAGAAGATAAGTTTAATACTACTGGCATCGGTAGTCTGACATCTTCTTTAGCAGGCTCAATCAATTCACGGGCAAGTTGCAGCAGAGTTATAGTTTTGCCTGATCCCGGATCTCCTAAAATCAGGAGGCTACAATCAAAACCCAAACTCTCAAATTTGTCAATTACTCTCGTACCTGATGGCAGGGTTTGCCGGACTTGTTCAGGGGTTTCCCAAGTCCAGTTCGCAGGGGTATCCACAGCGTCAGGTCTTTGTTGTAGTCCCAGTTCAATTAGTACCTCATCTTGCAAGGATTTCTTCAATACGTCATCAATCCAGCTATTCTTTACCTTGTCGAGAAAATTTTTGCGATCGCGCTCCTCTTGCTTATCCCCACTTACAGCACTTTCCTGCCTCCAAGGCAACATATTCCCAGAAAAAAAGTTAACCACAAGGTTAACCACAATGATGTTGTCAGACAATTTTTTAATTATTTGAATCTGGGTATTATCGTTTCCCTGAATACCCTGCTGCCCACCATCTAATTTTGACGTTTCACTCGATTGCCGAATACCTGAATTAGGTGTTGATGGTTCATTGGAATCAGAGTCGGGAGGCGGCTGGTTCATTGGCTTGCCTTACTAGTAGAATCCAAACAAGTTTTTAGCCATACCTATATTATTAGGTGTTGTAGTGCATGGAGACATATAAACCTAGACAGCCATTTACTTTAACAGGATGCCCAAAAGAGAACCTGCTATTGCTTGACCCAACCAGTCAGTCACTTTCAACAAGATAGGCTTTACTTTTTCCCAAAGAGTTTTGCCTTCACCTTCGTTTTGACTGACATCATTTAAGGTTTCAGCCACGCCTTCTAAGTTGGTTGCAACTAGTTGTTTTTTTGGTTCTGCTTTTTCAGTTGCCTTTTTTGCTGCACTAAGATACGCGATCGCTTCTTTTTGGGTATCTGGTGGTAGTTTTGCACTACGAATCATGTCTTCAATCTCTGCAAGCATCTGGATGACTTGTTGCTGGGTTAATTGTTGACCAGCAGGTGCATCTGCTTGACTTGTCATTTTCTGTGAGTTATTATTACCTATCACAGCTTGTTGACCGCCACCCATTGAACCAGTATTAGATTGTGAAATTCCACCTGGATTGTGAGTCATAAAACTTATCTCTTCAGCTTTTCTTATAAAGATTTTAGCCAAATTTCATTATTTTATGTACTTTGATGATTTAAGGGTGCGATCGCCTGAAGATGCGGATATGCGTCACGGTCGCAAAAGGAGTAGTTCACGATTATTGTCTAAATAAATACCCAAAAATTCCAAATCCAAAATCAATATGACAACTGCATCTTACATTTTTCTGGCTGGAGCAAGTCGCGGTGTTGGTAGAGAAATTGCCAATTATTTAACAGCACAATCACTAAAGGTAAAAGCATTACTGAGAAAAGAAGCCACTGCTGCTGAACTTGAAGCAATAGGTGTGCAGGTAGTTCTGGGAGATGCCTTGAATGTTAGTGATGTAGAACGTGCAATACTAACAGATGAACCTATCCACGCAGTTATCAGTACACTTGGTGGCTTGCCTACAGATGTTGAAAGACCAGATTACTCTGGGAATAAAAATCTGATCGATGCGGCTGTTAAAGCTGGAATCAAGAAGTTTATTCTTGTGTCTTCTATTGGCACTGGTAATAGTGCCGTTGCTGTGCCTCCCCAAGTTTTGCAAACATTGGGCCCTGTTTTAGCCGAGAAAGACAAAGCTGAACAACATTTAATTGCTAGTGGACTAACCTACACAATCATTCGTCCTGGCGGACTAAAATCTGATCCAGCAACCGGTAATGGCATTTTAAGTGAAGATCCACGCATTGTTGGCACTATTAATCGTGCAGATGTCGCACAGTTGGTTTGTCGGTGTTTAAATTCTGATCGTGCTAACAATAAAGTTTTGTCAGCAGTGGATCGAAATATGATGTTTGCTCAACTAGAGCTTCCAGAATTTAGCTTGGATTAATTATAAGCAGGACTTACGCACAGGTAACGGAAAATCGTAGACGCATTCGCGCAGCGGCGACCACAGGAGAAGCAACTGGCGCGATACGGAGGAATAAGAGTTTCAGAGAGTTCTTGCGTAAGTCCTAATCTAGTGTTGATGCACTCGCTCCAGCAACCACAGCGAAGTAACAGTACCCACAAAGTGAGCAGCAATCCCATTGATATTGGCCAACACTACAAAAACATCAAGTGCTCGAATAATCTTGTAAGGGTCAGTAATTGCCACTCCTGGAGGTTGGGATATAGATTTTGCCACTAGTACAGCCACAGTTGCTCCCGCACCCAAGATGGTTAATAATATCCCCACCAAACCTAAAAATACTCCCAGGCGAATGACTCCGACAGTATCCGCCTTACTAGGATGCAGAGCTGGGTTAGGATTTTCTAGACTTTTGCCTATACGGGTGTAACGAAAATCCCAATACATACTGAATAACAACACTACAACTCCGCATACAGCCCAAAATATGCCAACCCCAAGACCGGCATTTGGCTGCTGAGTAAAACCACGCCCAGTATAAGCAAATAACAAAGCTAAGGCAGAAACCGCTGCAAGTCCCAATTGTACCCAAAAGGTAAGCCAGCCTGTAAAACGTACAGTATTTCCAATTGAGCGAGTTTCTGGTGCTAGCGATCGCCCTTCTGATTCGGTTTGCATCTTTAAATTCCATTAAGCCTAATTGGCATATCTCCCAATCTCTAACAATATTTACACGATTAACTTTATATCCCTACCCGCAGACATAATCACCTCAAAATCTTGGGGAATAAAATTTCAACATTTTTAATTTTTAATTTGTAATGGAAGCGTAGCGACTGACTTCTGAAATACTTCTAAATAATAGAAACTTCTCAAACTCAGGGATGATAAGCAATCAGCAACTAAATTGACAAAATTGCACAATAAAGCATGATATTTAAGCGATAAGCAGCGATAGCGAAGGATAAGGGGCATGATTAAATCTTGGATGGTAATTGGGGGCGTGGCTTTTTTAGTTGCTCTAGTGGCTAACTTTATTACACCAGGCGATCGCCAATGGTTCAAGCGCTTACAACGGCCCAGATGGCTAACTTTTGAGGGAGCGATTCCAATTATTTGGACTGTAATTTTTATTTGTGGTGCTTGGTCAGCTTATATTGTCTGGGAAAACGACCCAGGAAGCACCACAACTTGGTTAATGATGGGTTTATACCTGCTTCTAGAAATGGTGACTATTGCCTATACGCCTGTAATGTTTCGGCTTCGCAGTCTAAAAGTGGGGACAATTATTGGTGGCACAGGATTTATCATCAGTGTTTTGTTAATACTTGCAGTCTTGACTATTTCTGGATGGGCTGCACTGTTACTAATTCCTTATTTGTTGTGGAGTCCCATTGGTACTTATACCACTTGGCAGATGGCTAGTCTCAATCCTCAAGATATTTAGAGGACATAGGAGTCAAAGGTCAAAGGTCAAGGGTCAAGGGTCAAGGGTGAATGGCACTAAGAAAAGCTCTAAGCTATGTAGAATAAGGGCTACAGCTTTAATGCCCACTCTCGCAGTCTACGCCAGATGTTATAAGCTATCGTGCTTATAACTTGCACTTTTTATGGTGTATAACCCTTATTGCAACGATAATATTCGGGAAAATTAAAGATGCGACAGCTTAAATTAAATAGCATTGCGTAAAAGGGAACAGGGAACGGGGAATAGGGAACATGGAGAACTTGTTTTAGCTATTTCTCTAACTGCTCATTTTTAGCCAACCAAACACAGTCGCTACAGTTAACTCCAAGTTTATCCCGGTTAACACTGGCAAACGCTCATCACCCTGTAAAAGTTCTGGTTGTTGATTTGGACGGAAAACCAAAATGGAACGATCTTCTGGATCTATCAACCAACCTAATTGGCAACCATGATCTAAGCAATAGAGAATATTGCCTGTAACTCGATTTGAACTTTGTTCGGGAGAAAGAATTTCAATTGTCCAGTCTGGAGGAAGCAGAAAATCGTTGGGTGCTTCCCCATCAACAGCAAAGGGAATACGCGACCAGTTGAAAACCGCTATATCAGGTACTATTGAGCGGATACCAAAACTACAGCGCAGTTCTGGAAAGGCATAAGCAATATGCAGGCTTTCGGCAACATCATTGATACTATTGCACAGCCTTAACTGTAATCGGCTGTGCTTCCCTTTTGGCATTGGCTTGGTGATAATCTCACCATTAATGTAAACGCTTACAGGCTTTGTTTCTGGTAGCTTGAGAAACTCCTCCAGAGTCAGGGATTGGGTAATTACCGTAGACATGGCTCAGTCGAGAAAAGCAAAAGGGATATATTTTAGTCTAGCAGTACCTACCCCACTCTATACAAGACGCCCATAACGTGCTGTAACTAGATTAGCCGGGTGGGATTGATTATTTAGCCAAGCCCACATTTGATCACCAAAGGAAAAATGCCACCATTCTCTGGGATTGCGTTGAAATTGCGCCTTTAACATTACATCGCGCAATAACTGACGGGAAGCATGATATTGTTGTGCTTCTGGATGGTCATTGTTGGCATAGTAATCGGGATGCGATCGCTCTGACATTTCATCAATTGGCGAACCCATATTTACTATTTGCCCTGCATCATCTACTAACGTCACATCTACTGCTGCACCTGTACTGTGAGGAGGAGGAGTTTTTTCATCCAAACTTGGTACAGCCCAAATTTCATAAACTACTTTCCAAATCTCTTGGCGTTGATGTGGTGATAACTCAACCTCAGTCAGCCCTCTTTGTTGCAACGCTGCTGCGAAGCTGTAATCTACCATAAACTGCTGCACAGCGATCGGGCGATAGGCGTCAAAGATCTGGATGCGCCAATTGCTGTGCAAGCGATGAAGATAGTTTTGCGCTTGAATTAAATTGTCAACAACGCTTTGACGAAGATAATAGGGAGAATTTTTTCCATAAGGCGCACCCAGTTTTTCATAAGGATGAGGAGATTCCACCGCAAAAAATTTTAAAGGAATCTCCACTAGGGATTCACCACATTCATAAATAGGGATTTGGTGATAAAGTCTCATTTGCTTTGCTGTTACCGTTTTGTAATATCGTGTACGGCTGATTAGTTATGATTCAGTTATGCAATATAAGGAATTTATTTACCGAAACGGTAAAGTATTACATAAATTGATATGAGATCTCCTTTGGAATATAACCAATTTGTTTACCAAAATAGTAAACTTATATTAGGCTACTAGGGCATGGAAATTACTTTCGATGACAGCAAATTGCAAAACCTATGCGAGCAAGAAAAACTAGCGCAAAAAAAATTGGGTGCAAAGTGTGCCAAGAAATTGACAGCCCGATTGGCGGATCTTGCTGGTGTTAAAAGATAGTCGTTCTGTTGAATATAAAACAACGGGTTGGAAACTTGCAGACGACCGCAAATCTATAACTTTCTCTGACAAAAAAGGTATAGGACGATTAAAGCTCAAAGGTACTCGTGACTTGCACTTCTATCAAATTAACCAAATAAAACGGGTAAGATTGGTAAAGCGTTCAGACGGTGTGTACGTTCAATTGTGCATTGATGTAAACCGTTCTGAAGACATAGAACCTACGGGCAATACAGTCGGGTTAGATGTCGGATTAAAGGAGTACTATACCGACTCTGACGGGTTGATGGTAGAGAATCCCAAGTTTCTTCGTATTGGTGAAAAAGTTCTCAAACGTTCTCAACGTCGAGTTTCCAAAAAAGTAAAAGGTTCAAATAACAGAAGCAAAGCTAGGCAGATTTTAGGAAAACGCCACCTCAAAATAAGTAGGCAACGTAAAGACCATGCAGTGAAGCTTGCACGGTGCGTAGTTCAGTCTAACGACTTGATCGCCTATGAAGATTTGAGGATCAAAAATATGGTGTTAGCGAAGCGGGGCGCGTTTAGCGCACAAAATCATTGTTTAGCCAAGTCTATAAATGACGCATCTTGGTATCAGTTTCATGTCTGGGTTGAATACTTTGGCAAGGTATTTAAACGGGTCACAGTTGCGGTTAATCCGCAATACACTAGTCAAGAATGCTCTAGCTGCGGTGTCATTGTCAAGAAAACACTATCCACTAGAACCCATGTATGTTCGTGTGGATGTGTTTTGGATAGAGATGAAAACGCAGCTAGAATAATCCTTAGTCGGGGATTGGGTACGGTAGGGCATATCGGAACCTCTGCACTAGATGTAGGCAACGCTTGGGGAGATGAAACCTCTACTCTTTTTGGCGAAAGCCTGATTGAGCAAGTTATGTCTTAGATTCAAAAATCCCCGTGCGTTTATGCCGGGGAGTGTCAATGCTGTTTGTATTGTTTTCATCGGAGATTACCATGATTGAGACAACCCGTCCCTTTACTCCTGATTGGGTATCTCCCCCCGGTGATACCATTGCTGATTTGTTAGAAGAGCGTGATTGGACACAAGTACAGTTAGCAGAGCGTTTAGGTTATACAACAAAACATATCAGTTTGCTGATCAATGGCAAAGCACCGATTCATGAAGAAACAGCCTTGAAGCTAGAACGGGTTCTGGGGAGTACAACCGCGTTTTGGCTCAATCGTGAAGCCCAGTATCGTGCGGCTTTAGCCAGGAAGGAAGAGGCAAACCGCTTAAAGGGATGGATATCTTGGTTAGATATGTTACCAGTAAAAGACTTAATGAACCAAGGTATAATTCCCAAATGCCGTTTAATTGACAAGAACAAACCTGGTTTGGTAAAAAAGTTACTGCAATTTTTCGGTGTTGCTTCGCCGGAAGATTGGCAGAATTATTATGTAGGTATGGAAGTTGCCTTTCGTCGCACCCGCGAAGAACAAAGTGATATTGGTGCTATTTCTGCATGGTTGCGGTTGGGTGAAATAGAAGCAGAAAAACTGGACTGTCCTAAGTACAGTAAACCTAAATTTGAAAAAGCGGTGCGGGAAATTCGCACGTTGACGGTGTTACCACCAGAGGAATTTGAACCACAGATGCAACATTTATGCCGAAAATCTGGGGTTGTGCTGGTTTTAGTACCATCAATTACCAAAGCACACGTCAGTGGTGTAGCGCGGTGGTTAAATCCCCATAAGGCACTAATTCAACTTTCGCTTTACGGGAAAACCAATGACCGCTTCTGGTTTAATTTCTTCCATGAAGCTGCACATATCCTACTACATGATAAAGAAAATATTTTTCTGGATGAATGGAATAGTGGAGAAAGTTTAGAATCTGAGCCAGAGCGGGAAGCTGATGAATGGGCGCGGTATTTTTTAATACCACCTGAGTATGCAGAAGGGTTAACACAACTGAAATCTAAAAATGATGTTGCTGATTTTGCACACCGTATCAGTATTCATCCTGGGATTGTGGTAGGTCGGTTGCAACACGATCATCTAATAGATCGCTCTTGGATGAATGGTTTGAAGGAGAGTTTTTGTTTGCAAGGGCTAGAATAAGTACAAGACGTACCTACACTTCTCTGACGAGTAAGTGTAGACTTCTCAAAGACTCCTCTATTCCCCTTCTCCCTCTCTCCCACTGCCCTCCTCCACTACCCCCACAACCACCTCCGGAACTGGGTCGTAACCACCTGGATGAAAGGGATGACAGCGCAAAATCCGCCCAATTGCCATCCAGCTACCACGCCATACGCCAAATCGTTCAATTGCTTGGATGGCATACATCGAACAAGTTGGTTGAAAGCGACAAGTCGGAAGATACAGCGGCGAAATAAACATTCGGTAGCCCCGAATCAGCCAAATCAATAATAGTTTCATTGCGTCACCCAAATCTTATAAATTAGTAACAACAGTAATAAGTTCTATTTTGTTGCATCTTTGTTGATTACATTTGCTGGATTTACTTCAATTCCGCTTTTATCGCTGCAAATTGCGATCGTTGCAGTTTGGGTGTTACTCATCCTCCTAATTGCATGGTGGGTAAATCGTTTTCCCAATCGCGATCCAGAAATTGTGCGAAAGATAGTTCATATTGGCACTGGTAACGTAATTTTGCTCGCCTGGTGGCTAGATATTCCTGCAATTGTTGGGATTACAGCATCAATTCTAGCGAGTGTCATCACCTTATTGTCCTATCGATTTCCCATCCTTCCTGGCATTAATAGCGTCGGCCGCCAAAGTTTTGGGACGTTTTTTTATTCTGTCAGTTTTGGCGTTTTAGTTGCTTGGTTTTGGCACTTGCACCAACCGCAGTACGCAGCACTAGGAATTTTGGTGATGTCCTGGGGAGATGGACTAGCAGCGTTGATTGGACAACGCTTTGGTACACATAAGTATAAAGTTTTTGGTAGGGAAAAAAGTTGGGAAGGCTCTTTAACTATGACGCTAGTTAGTTTTCTAGTCAGTAGTTTGATTTTACTTGGCACACAAGGAAACAACTGGCAAACTTGGGTGGTATCACTTGTGGTGGCATTGATTTCTACTGGTTTAGAGGCTTTTTCGTTTCTAGGCGTTGATAATTTAACAGTTCCTTTAGGTAGTGCAGCACTGGCTTTTGTGTTAATTCAACAACTGCCACTTAACTAGTTATGATTAATACATGATATTTCTCATAAATAAGTTTTTGCAACACCCTTTCCCTTTACCCCGCCAAGTTCACGCAGGCAAAATTACTGTCCTGTTTTCAATGTTTAATTCCTTTGAAATGTTCTTGTGCGGTCTTAAACGCTTCTTGCATTACGGACTGAATTTTCTGGGGATCGGGTTTTTTTCCTCCCATTAAATCACCGAAGTAAACGCAGGCTGCTTCACCTAGCGACCAAGTATAAGCAGCTGCCCAAGAAGCGGCGATCGCACTGCCGAAACCAGGCACGAATTTGATTAACTCCCGTGCGATCGCCTGTGCTAAGAAACCGCCTGCGATGGCACTGACAATACCCCCAGCCTGAGATGGGGTCAGCGTTTGCCCATATAATTTCCCTAATAGACCCACCATTGATACTTGCAACGCAGTCAAAACTGGCATTGTGGCAAATGGTAGTGGTACAGCCGCGAGGGTAGCAGACATAATTGCAAACGGCAAAATGTAACGGCGTCCCGCATCCCGGTAAAGATTGCCAATTTGCTCACCAACTTCCTCCTGATCCAATAACTGATACATTGCCTTAGCTTCTGCTTCTGGAAGCAGTTCTGCTAAAGCATCTCTCAGGGCTTCTAAGCCATAAAATACGGGAGTGTAGCCGTCTTCTTCTAAGGTGAAGTCAATCATTACAAAGCGAATCCCCTTCGGGGAGGCTTCTCTACGAGAGGCTTCTCTACGAGAGGCTTCTCTACGAGAGGCTTCGCCAACGCCAACGCCAACGCCAACGCACAGTTTTGCAAAAGTTTGCTGCATTGCGGCAAATGCGCGGTTGACTTCCTCATAATCTGGCGGATAGGCAGGATGATCAGCAGTATTGGGGGGATAAACTTCGTGCAAGCAGGTAACTGCCAGTAGACAGGGAATATCTGGATACTGCTGACGTAGCTGCTGAGCAATTTGTCGCAGTGTGTCCGTTGCAAAATCATTAATTTTGACAGTTAAAATCAGAATTCTGGCGCGGCTGCTTTCCTGTTGTAAATCGCCAATCAACTCTTGAATGATTGCTTGAGTATTCTGATTTACATCTCCCAGTCCTACCGTATCCGTAAAAATCAGTAAAGGCAGGTCACTGGAAGGATAAGCGTAGCGCTGGGTATTTTGTGTGTGAGGACGAAATCCCTGACCTATAATCTCGGCAGAAACTCCCGTCAGTCCCCTCACAATCGAACTTTTCCCAGCTTGGGGTTTACCAATTAAAAGAACTTCTGTAGTCGGTAGTTCGGCTCGAACTTTCTCTAAAATTGCTGCAACTTGAGCTTCGCTAACGCTAAACCATTCAACAACAGTATGTGCCAATTGTTCTACAGGTAAAAGTTGCGTCAAGCGATCTGTTGCCTTGTTCCAGACATCAGTAATGCGGTTTGTCCAAGAATCATTACCAGACTTGGTTGTCACAGTATCAGGAGACAGCGCTTGGCTTGACTTGATGTGACTGTCGTTCGATTCACTCAATTGCTGAGAATCATCTGACGGCGAGTCAGGATTACGTTGCTCAGTCATTTCGATCAAAACGGTAGATAGCAATTTAAACTACATCCTGTCTATATCTATCGTACGTCAAGGGGTCTTTTAAGATTCCCGACTTATTTAAGAAGTCGGGAATCTTGCTGTTCAGGTATCCTATGAATTAATGACGAGATTTGGATACAGCATGGCAGATAACACCGATAATCTTGACTCATTTCGTGCTTTGGCGCTCCAAGTTACGTGTCATGCAGTCAATCAAGCACGCGATCGCACTGAAGCGCGATCGCTTATCCAAAACTCTATCCATCGCTTAGCGCCACAAATTGCTGCCAGTATTGCCTTTATTGGCTCTGATTGTCGTTTAATTGTATTACCAGAATATTTCCTCACAGGTTTTCCGATGGGTGAGTCTCTAACGGCGTGGGCAGAAAAAGCCTGTTTGGAAATGGCTGGTGCGGAGTACGAGGCACTTGGTAAAATTGCCCAAAAACATCAGATATTTTTAGCTGGTAACGCCTACGAACTCGATCCCAACTTTGTGGGATTATATTTCCAAACCAATTTTATCATTGACCCATCTGGCTCAATTGTGTTGCGGTATCGGCGGCTCAATTCTTTATTTGCTCCCACGCCACATGATGTCTGGGATAAGTATCTCGATTGCTATGGTTTAGAGGGAGTTTTCCCCGTTGCCAAAACTGAAATAGGGAATCTAGCAGCTTTGGCATCAGAAGAAATTTTATATCCAGAAGTAGCACGATGTTTAGTAATGCGTGGGGCGGAAATAGAGTATGGCAGCTTTTGCAGAGATTGACCTAGCTGCTTTACGCCGCGATCGCCGCCGAACTGGGTTAAATAATTTACTTTCACGCCAGCGCTTTGAGCTATACGCACAAAGTTACAACCAGTCACACTTTTACCCTGCTAATACTATGCTGAAGGGAGAAGTAGACCGCAAACATTTCATCCAAACGCAGCAAACAACCATCGAGCGCTTAGCCAAACTGGGGATAATTTGAATTGGGGATGGGGCATGGGGCATTGGGCATGGGGGAGCCATTTCTGTGCAGGATTTTTCCACATTCAGTAAGTACCTGGACAGAATTAATTACATACTATAGGACTAGCCCTTTCAAAAAGAGCAATAAAGATGCGTTGTTTCAGTGCTACCATCTCGAATCCTCCGCTCAGATTTTGGGCTTTTTAAAGGTTGAAATAACCAATCTTTGTTCCCAATTTCACCACCTTGAAAGGGCTAGTCCTAGAGTATTATGCTGTTAGGTATTTTTTCAGCTTACCTGTAAACAACACCAATTAGATAGCTAGGGAGCTGGCAGCTTGCAAAAGAGACTTAACGGGAAAAGTCAGATCCCACAATAAAACGCACTACCGTGGGGTTGGAGACTTGACGAGCGATCGCGGCGACTAAACTAGCTGGATCAGCAGGTTTAGGGATATGTTGTTGAAATCCAGCAGCAAAAACTTTTTGCTGAGTCGTTTCTGCGGCATAAGCGGTGAGAGCGATCGCAGGCAGGTGCTTAAATCGAGGCAGCGCTCTAACTTGTTGGATGAGTCCATAGCCATCCACATCAGGCATCCCTAAATCACTCAGGAGCAGATCGGGCTGGATGTCTGTGAGTAAGGCGAGTGCGTCGATGGCGGAAGCGGCAAGCGTGACTTCTGCACCATAGCCTTGCAGCAAAAACGTAAGCAATGTGCGGGTATCGGTATCATCATCGACGACTAACACATGAACGCCATCCAAAGTAAGGGTTTCAATATCCACCTTAGCAGCGGGCATGAACACGGCTTCAGAACGGGATTCCTTAACAATGGGTAGCTTGAGCGTAAAGGTAGAGCCTTGGTTTTCGCCGAGACTAGTAGCGGTGATCGTGCCCCCGTGAAGTTCGACTAGGTTACGAGTAATTGCGAGTCCGAGTCCGAGTCCACCGATCGAGCGAGTGGTGGTGCTATCCGCTTGGCGGAAGGAGTCAAAGACATAGGGTAAAAAGTCAGCCGAGATGCCGCTGCCCGTATCGCTGACCCGCAGTTGTACCTCTCGGTCTGTGTCATCAAGATAGAGTTCGATACGTCCATTGGCGGGCGTAAATTTGACCGCATTCGACAGTAAATTCCAGACAACCTGCTGAAGGCGAGTCGGATCGCCTTTGACGGCAGAGATCGGTTCTTCGATATGCACTTGAATGGTGAGGGATTTAGCTTCTGCGGCGAGATGAATGGTTTCTAAAGCGGCATGAACGATGAAGGACAGATTAATCGGCTGCCAATCCAGATGGAGTTTGCCTCGGAGAATACGAGAAACATCTAGCAAATCGTCGATCAGTTGGGCTTGCAGTTGGGCATTACGCTCGATCGTAGCAAGAGCATTATCCACAGTTGCCGGGTTGACTTTGCCGCTGCGTAAAAGCTTTGCCCAGCCCAAAATTGGATTGAGTGGGGTGCGAAGCTCATGAGAGACTACGGCGAGGAATTCATCTTTGATGCGGTTTGTCGCTTCGGCGTGTTCTTGGGCGAGGCGGCGTTGTTGAGATTCGGCGATCGCTTGGTCGCGCATCTGACGATAGCTTTGAGCTTGAACCGTCAGCTCGGTGACATCTTGAATTGAAAGCAGTGCGTAAAAGGCATCTCCTTGTAGCGCTGGAGTTGCGGTGATCGTCGTGTGTTGAATACGATTTCCGCCTTGTGGTAAGGGAGCCGGAACTAGATGCTTGTGAAACTGCGACGAGAAGACTGTGGGCGCTCCACCTTGAAAGAGTTGCTGAAATCGACGGACGTAATTTGGCTGATCGAAATGCGGAAAAAACTCAGCGATCGAGCGACCTAAGATGTCTTGTCTGGGGATTTTTGTCCATTCCTCCAGACATCCATTCCAAAATAGCACTGTGTAATCTGCGCGCAGTACACAGTTTCCTAGCGGAATCTGATCAAGCAGTGCAAATTGAGTTTGAGCGTCCTGTAGCTCGTCTATAGAAGAAGTCATAAGGGCATCCCCAGTTCTTGATCGATCGCTTTAATCAGCGCATCAAAGGAACTCACCTCAAAGATTAATATAATGTCGCCGATGATCTCAAGTTCCTCGATCTCAAATCGAGTCTGAGCCAGTATAAAAATCGTTTGATTCAGACCGTTTCGGCTAGATAAAAAAAGATTTTGGATGGTGTCTTCTAAGTAGATGGGGATCGCATAATTTAAGTGTTGACCGAGCAAATTGCTGATCGATCCCATCACACCGTTGATCACGATATTACCCACCTCGCTGAGCGTGCCGATCTTGACGCTATCAAGATCGGGAGAATCAGGAGATTCACCCGTTAAGACACAGATTAAGGTCGCCGCGCTTTCGGTCGGAAATAAGAGTTCGGCAGTGCCGCTAAACTGCCCCGAAAACCCTAGTCGAACCGTGGAGAAACTGCCCCCGTTAAAGCGTTTCTCTAGCTTCTGCTGCAACTGAGCGGTGTCAAACACTTCAATCACTGGAATTTTTAACGAAATACGGGACTCTAACATATCGTTGAGAATGCTAGCCGCGCGTCCCACTCCAATGTTGATGAATTCTTGAAAAGCGTCTAGTTGGTTCGCAGAAAGTGATTTCATTGACGGAATTTCCTACGCAAAAATTTGCCGCACAGCTTGGCGAACCTCATCCTCTTTTGCAGGCTTATTGATAAACCCGACCGCACCAAGTTCCATTCCTTGCTGACGAGATGAGTCTTGTATATCTGCTGAAATAATAATAGCGGGAACCTTTAAGTTCTCCTGCTTTAGCAACTTTAATAGCTCAAACCCATTGATATCAGGCATCAGCAAATCAGTAAGGACACAATTTGGTTGGTGACTTTTGATCATCTCTAACCCTTCCTGTCCGTTTACGGCTTCTAAGATCTCGTACCCGTCAATCTGCAAATACTTCCGCAGCATTCTGCGGCTAAAAGCAGCATCATCAATGATTAAAATTGTAGCCATTTTTTTTACAAATAAAGGCAGTTATACTGAGGACAGAGGGCAGCTTTGCTGGAAGTATGAATAAAAACTTTAGTTGTGGGTCTAATGCCCACTAGTATAAAAAAAATTGGTGTCGAGATGCGTAGCACTAGACACAAGACGTCCTTACTTGCATCCCATGTTTTTAGACGTGGTTTCCCTCCTGCCTCCTGAATTAAAAGTTTAAACTAGTTCTCGGTGCGAAACCTAAAATTATAATAAATATACTCACTAGGTCTAGGTGTTGACCCAACCTCGTTCAAAAAGAGTTTCGCACCGCCAACTAAACTAAATCTTTAGAATGTTTGTTAAGTGCGATCGCTGGTTTCTTCGGCGCGATTAAACAAAGATTCAAAGCCCAGAGGGTCGAAACTGACTCTCTGAATCCAGTACAAAACCGTCGTGTGATGAACTTGAGTCGCCCGCTCGATCGCTTTCACTCCCATTCCACTAAAGTACAGATCAAGGCAACGTTGCTTCATCTCATCCGAGTAGCGCAATTGTCGGTATGTTTGAAGGAATTGTCGCCCACACTGCTTGCAGCGGTAAGACTGCACGCCTCTGCGATAGCCGTTTTTGCAAGTTTGGGTAAAGTTACAACTCGGACATTGCATATACAAGCCTTAGCATGACGATCATTACTTTTCAGCAATATCAACCCTGTAACCTCTATCTTAAGATAGATTCTTGGCAACCTAGTAGCTCCGTAGGATTAGAGATTGAAGCTGTAGTGTAGTTGGGCGAGGTATGTCGATCGCAGTCGATGACGAAGATATCCAGGCGTTTTTAGTGGAGAGTTACGACAACCTTGATCAGATCGAGCAAGATATTTTAGCTCTAGAAGACCCATCTGCTGACCGAGATGCTCTAACTCGGTTATACCGATCGCTTCATACTATCAAAGGAAATTGCGGCTTTCTGCCGTTTCCAAAACTGGAAGCGATCGCTCATGCAGGCGAGAGCTTACTCGGTCAGTTGCGCGATCAATCAGTGGGAATCACGCCACAGATCACCTCTATTTTGCTCCAGACAGCCGATGGGTTACGCCAAATGCTTCGCGCAATTGAAGCGACGGGAAGCGAAACGGAGATTGATTATTCTACACTAATCAAAACGCTAGAAGCCGTTCAAAGCGGTTCGCCCCCTCAGAACTTGGACTCATGGGTGCAGTCTTCAAAGCTCACTGCTTCTGAAGACACTGAGGTGGCTACGTCCACGATTCGAGTCAATGTGGGGTTGCTCGATCAAGTGATGACCCTGGTAGAAGAATTGGTGCTGGTTCGCAATGAAGTGGTAAGTTTTTCAGACGGTCTAAATAATTCTTCGTTTACCGGAGTTTGTCAGCGATTGAATCTGATCACCAGCGATCTGCAAGAAGGAATTATGAGAACCCGAATGCAGCCGATGAATACTATTTTTCAGAAGTTTCCGCGCGTGGTTAGAGACTTAGCGATCGCCCATCACAAACAAGTGCAAATTCACATTGAAGGAGCAGAAACAGAGCTAGATCGCCGTCTGATTGAACACATTAAAGATCCCCTGACTCATTTAATTCGCAATTGTGTGGATCATGGTATCGAGCTGCCGGAGGTGCGAGTCGCTCAAGGTAAGCTTCCTCAAGGGCAGTTGAGCATTCGAGCGTTTCATGAACAGGGCAAAGTCAACCTTGAAATCAGGGATGACGGTAAGGGAATTGCTCCCGATCGGTTAAAGCAGCGATCGCAGCAGTTAGGGATATTAACGTCTACTCAAGCCGACGCACTCAGCGATCAAGAAGCCTTTGATCTGATGTTTTTGCCTGGATTTTCGACCGCAGAACACGTGACGAATCTATCGGGTCGCGGTGTAGGAATGGATGTAGTGCGCTCAAACCTAGAGCGAGTCAACGGTACGATCGAGGTTCGCAGTCAGATCAATATTGGCACTACATTTCGGATTAAAATCCCGTTAACGTTGGCGATTGTCTCGGCGCTTCTGATTTCAAGCGGTAATGAACGATTCGCGATCGCGCAAACCAATATTCAAGAGTTAGTTCGTTTAGAAGGGCAGCAGATTGCTCAAATCGAAACCCTGTATGACATTCCCGTTTATCGACTCAGAGAGACGCTGTTGCCGTTAGTTTATCTCAACTCAGTCTTACAGTTAACCGATAAAGTGACCGATTCTGAAATTGTTTACTTGGTGGTGATCCAAGCAGATGACTATCAGTTTGGGGTCGTGGTCGATGCGATCGACGATGTGCAAGAGATTGTGGTAAAACCCCTCGGAAAACAGCTCAAAGAGTTGGCGATTTATGCCGGGGCAACTATTTTAGGAGACGGACAAATCGCCTTGATTTTAGACGCAGTGGGACTAGCAAAGCAGTCTAACGTGATGGCTCAATTTCAAAAGCGACTGTCCGCGATCGCGCCTACGATCGCCGAAGAGGCTCTCGACCAGCAGTTGATTTTGCTGATTGAAGGACCGCAGCGATCGCGGATGGGCATTCCCATGTTGGCAGCCATCCGATTAGAAACATTTCCATCCTCCGCGATCGAGCGAGTTGGCAATCAAGATTTGGTTAGATACCGCGATCGGATTTTGCCCCTAATTGATTTACATCAAATCTTTGGCAACAGCGTGCCTGAGCGAGACGAACTTTCTGTGGTGGTGGTCGCGCTGAGTGCGATCTCTAGCGTTGGAATTATTGTCGATCGGATTCTAGACATTGTGGAGGATTCTTTAAGCTTTAAAGGAGCCGCAACTCGCCCTGGAATCCGCTTTTGCACAAACATTCAAGACCAGGTGACAGAGATGTTAGATATTGATGCGATCGTTGAAATCGTCAACCCACATCTTTTGCGGCAGGTCGGGTAACTCGCATGGCACAGCAATTTTGTACGTTTTATCTCAACAGCATTCATTTTGGGATTCCGATCGAGCAGGTGCAAGAAATCATCCGGCATCAGATTCCGGTTCGCGTTCCGCTTGCGGAGTCAGATGTGTGCGGCTTGATTAATCTGCGGGGTCAAATCATCACGGTGGTCAACCTCAAGCGTCGGCTCGATATGCCCACCGCAACCACCGAGCAACCTTTAGATGCGGCTCAATACAATGTTGTTATTTGTGCCAATGAAGATGTCGTCAGCTTAGAAATTGATCAACTAGACGACATCTTAGACCTGAGTGAGGAGGACTTTGAGCCGCCTCCTGCGACGCTTCAAGGCACACTCCGACCCTTATTGCAGGGGGCTTACAAGCTTGCAAATGGGTTCTTACTCGTTCTCGATCCAGCAAAAGTGTTGGAAATCAAACCCCAGTCGTAAATTTAAACCAAGAATTTTCACTCATGACCTCAAATCAAGACCCCGCAATGGATGGAACAATCACAGCATCGCGCAAAACCACAGCAAAATCAACCAATGGATTCAAAGCTCAATTGCAACCCTTTGTAGATGCTTTGAATGGAGCAAAAGCGGGGGATTTTTCAGTGCGGCTTGCTGAGGACAATGACCTGGGCGAAGTCGCGATCGCGTTCAATGAAATGATCGCCTCGGTGCGAGACTCGATTCGACAAATGGCAGAAGTCGCCGCAACGGTGGCATCCTCGGCTGAAGAGTTAACTGCCGTTAGTAGCGAAATGAGCGGCAACGCCTCTCAAACCGCGGAGCAAGCAACCTCAGCCTCAGCCTCAGCCGAGCAAGTGAGTCAAAATGCCATCACGGTCGCCACCGCCGTTGAAGAAATGACCGCGAGCATTCGAGAAATCGCTAGAAATTCAGCACAAGGGGCAAAGATTGCAACCGATGCTGTCGGGACAGCCGTGAAAACCAATGCCACGATCAACAAGCTGGGGCAAAGCAGC
This sequence comes from aff. Roholtiella sp. LEGE 12411, assembly GCF_015206995.1. GTDB lineage: Bacteria > Cyanobacteriota > Cyanobacteriia > Cyanobacteriales > Nostocaceae > Komarekiella. The sequence goes on from NZ_JADEXR010000054.1 coordinate 23,043, forward strand.
ATTGACATTGGCAAAGTCGTTAAAGTGATCACCTCGATCGCGCAGCAAACAAATCTGCTGGCTCTAAATGCGACAATCGAGGCGGCTCGTGCGGGAGACGCTGGCAAAGGATTTGCGGTGGTTGCAAGTGAAGTCAAAGAACTCGCCAAACAGACTGCCAACGCAACTGAAGATATCAGTCAACGCATTGAGGCGATTCAGACTGACACTAACGGAGCAGTAGAAGCCATCACTGAGATCACGGGGGTGGTCAACCAGATTAGTGATATTCAAACCACCATCGCCAGCGCTGTCGAAGAACAAACGGCAACGACCAGCGAAATCTCTCGCAACGTGGCAGAATCGGCTAAGGGTGCAACCAATATTGCTAAAAACATTGGCATTGTCGCGCAGAATGCTCTAAGCACGACTTCTGGAGCAAACAATACGTCTCAAGCGGCTGAAGAACTAGCGCGAATTGCAGCGGAGTTACAAAAGATTGTCGGCAAGTTCAAGTTCTAAGGAGAGGCAAGTTGCAATGAGCCATAGACTTTAAGCTCAGTCCTTTAACCATTAGGAGAAAGGTTTTGATCTACCTGATTTAATTTTCCATTCTCCTATTTTAACCATGTCTAAAATCCATATCCTGATTGTTGATGATGCTGTTATCGTTCGCAGTCGTCTAAGCAAACTTTTTGCACTGGACTCCGAGTTTGAAGTAGTAGGCGTGGCTGCAACCGGACGAATTGCGATCGCTAAAATTCCACAAGTCAACCCAGATGTTGTGATTTTAGATGTCGAGATGCCCGATATGAACGGGTTAGAAACCTTAGCGGAGATTCGCCGATCCTATCCCAACCTTCCGGTGATTATGTTTAGTACCCAGACGCACACCGGAGCGGCTGCAACGCTGGACGCTCTGGCTTTGGGAGCCTCAGACTATGCGACTAAACCCAGTCAACTCGGCAGTGTTGAAGCGGCAAACCAACACATCCAGGAAACTTTATTCCCCAAGATCAAGTTTTTTGGAGCAAAGACAGCCCGACCGTCTGCGAGTGTTCCAGTTGCCGCTCCTGCAATTCACTCCTCTCAACGGATACGCTCTAGCCTTGCCTTGATCGACATTCTCGCGATCGGGGCTTCCACAGGTGGACCAAATGCTTTGAGTCTGGTGCTGCCTCAACTCCCCAAGACTTTTCCGATTCCCATCGTGATTGTGCAACATATGCCAGCGATGTTTACCAGGCTGATGGCAGAGCGATTGGCGACTAAATGCCAATTGGCTGTCGCAGAAGCTTATGCAGGTGCGCCGCTCACTCCCGGAACTATCTGGATTGCTCCCGGTGACTATCATGTAGAAGTGACGCGATCAAGAACGCAAATGCAATTAATCACGCATCAAGCGACTCCAGAAAATTTTTGCCGCCCTTCGGTAGACGTGTTGTTTCGTTCCATTGCTCAACACTACAAAGCCCGATCGCTGGGTGTAATTCTCACAGGAATGGGACAAGACGGGCTACGCGGTTGCGAATCGATGCGTGGCGCGGGAGGGCGGATCTTAGTACAAGATGAAGCTAGTAGCGTTGTGTGGGGAATGCCAGGATTTGTGGCAAACGCTGGGCTTGCAGATGCCGTTTTGCCTTTAGATGTAATGGCGATCGAGATTTTACACCAGGTCGCTCAGGCTTCTTCTGGAATGGATCAGGAGCGCCAATGAATTCGCCGCCCTTTGACTTTGATTATATTCGGGAGTTGGTGCGCCAACAATCGGCAGTCGTACTTGGCGCTGAGAAAAAATATCTAGCAGATCTGCATCTGGGATCGGTCGCAGAGCGTAGCGGATTTTCGTCGATCGCTGCCTTTGTGGAGGAGCTTAAACACACCCCATTTGGAACGCTGCACGTCCAAGCGGTTGAAGCACTGCTGACGAATGAAACATCCTTTTTTCGCGATTTATACCCTTTTGAAGCGCTCAGAACTGATGTGCTTTTGCACATGATTCAACAGCGTCAGCAGGAGCGATCGCTAACAATTTGGTGTGCGGGTTGTTCTTACGGACAAGAGCCTTATAGTATTGCAATCTTAATTCAAGAATACTTCCCAGAGTTAGCAGATTGGAGTCTACAGCTCATTGCCAGTGATGTATCAGGAAGAGTATTGGCGCGATTAAAGCAAGGCTCTTATACTCAACTTGAAGTCAATCGAGGACTCTCCTTTACTTTGCGAGACAAGTACTTTCGCAAACAGCAAGACTTGTGGCAGATCAGCGATACCATTCGTCAAATGTTAACGGTTCGGCAACTCAACCTCATCCACGAGTGGAAGGCGCTGCCAATGATAGACATCATTTTTCTGCGAAATGTGTTGATCTACTTTGACATCGAGACAAAAATCTCGATTCTGCAAAAGATTCGGCAGCAGTTACGTCCTGATGGCTACCTGTTTTTAGGCGGAGGCGAAACCGTCTTTGATATTGATAGTCAGTTTGAGTCGGTGCGAATTAACCAGAGTATTTGTCATCGCCTACGTAGCCCCTAGCTATAGGAATCCTATCAGAGCATAACGGGAGCGTGAGAACCTCTACTCTTTAGAGAGGGGATGAAACGCGACCCGCAGGACTTTAGTCCGGCGTTTCTCCTATTTTCCTCTCTGATTTTCAATATACTTCTTAACTACCTCAGTGCTGACTTGACCTGTTGACGCTACAAAATAGGTCGGTGTCCACAAAGCGGGTAGTTTTTTTAATTCTGGAAATTCTTTTCTTAAATGATGTGATGCCCTGCCTTTTACCCATCTAGCTACATCTGCGGGTGATTCATGAGTAGGGGTGTTGACAAATAGATGTACATGGTCTGGCATTATTTCCAAAGCAATAAGTTTCCATCCGTGTTCAGTTACCAAGTCGAAAATTATTTCTTGCAACCGTTTAGCCACATCTTTTACCAACACAGGTCTACGACGTTTAGGCACAAAAACAAAATGGTAATTAATTGATGATACGGAATTTTCAGTACGCCTGTACTCGTAATCTTCCTTAGATAATTTAGCCATAATTTTACGGAATATTGTTGCTACATTCTGTAGTAACAATGATAATAAACAACAGGAGGTGATGACAAATTGTACAGAACAATACCGCTAAAAGCAAAGTTTACCGACGAAGAAAAAGCTTTTTGGATTAACCAATGTGAACACGCCAATAGCTTGATTAATTGCGCCATATATGCAACAAAACAAGCTCATTATGCAAGTTTGCAGGAATCTGATAATGCTTTTACTACCTATTGGCGTGGTGATGAATTGCGTTATGGGTGGAAAACATACCACTGTAAAACAAGCTACCCAGAACTAGACAAAATCCTGAAAGACAATCCTCACTACAAAGCAATGGCAGCGCAGTCTGCACAACAAACTTTAAAGTCTGTGGGAGAGTCGATAACCAGTTACAACGGATTGGTTAAGGCTTATTATCGGAGTGAAGTAGATAAACCTTCACTGCCAAAATATAGAAAACGTGGTGGTCTGGCTGCGGTTACGTTTCCCCGTCAGGCTCTTACTTGGAAAAACAGTTGTTTTTATCCGTCAATTAGCAAAGAGACAAAACCACATTTGCTAACTGAAATAACCTTACAATTACCCGATTTTATTGATTTTGATTGGGTTAAAGAGGTTACTGTTAGACCTTATTTAGGAGAATTATGGATTGATTGGGTTATTGATGACGGCAAGCAACCAATTGATATTAACCCCCATCTTGATTACACTCAAGCATGGAGTTTTGACCACGGTGGTACAAATTGGTTAACAGGTGTTTCAACTCGTGGCAAAAGCTTGATTATTGACGGTAAAAAACTTAAATCAATGAATCAAGGTTATTGCCGTCTAGTTGCTAAATACAAGCAAGGGAAATCAGAGTTTTACTGGGATAGTAACTTAGACCTAGTACAGCGCAAACGCAATAATCAGATGCGTGATGCTGTTAACAAAGCCACCAGATTCATCATTAATCAATGCCTCAATGACCGTGTTGGTAATCTAGTTATTGGTTGGAATGATGGTCAGAAAAACGGTTCTAACATGGGTAAGCGTGGCAACCAAAACTTTGTAGTTATTCCTACAGGACGACTGATTGAACGTCTTAAACAACTTTGTCTGGAGTATGGAATACAGTTAACAATCACTGAGGAAGCATATACTTCAAAAGCGTCTTACCTAGATGGCGACAGCCTCCACAAACATGGTGAAAAACCCAACGGATGGAAACCGTCAGGACAAAGGGTAAAACGCGGATTGTACAAAAGCCGTGATGGACATCTTATCAATGCAGATTGCAATGGTAGCGCCAACATCATGAGAAAAGTAGCCACACAGCTAGGATTAAACTTAGCCGAGGTGGGTAGGGCATCTTTGACAGTGCCACAACGAATTGATTTGTTTACGCGATTAAATAAATCATATCGACTACGATTGCGGAGTGGGTCTTCTAGACCCCGTAGCAACATCCGTTTAGAATCCCCCGTGTTTCCAACCGGGGGAGATGTCAATTTAATTAAAACTAATTCTGTTAGTGATCCTTGGTGGTTTGATAATAGGGAGTAGAGAATAAGATAGGACTTACGCAACTGGCACACAAGGCTTCTGGTATAAGAGTCAAGGGTCAAGGGTCAAGGGTCAAGGGGAGCCACTGCGCCCTTGCGGCTCTTTTGACTTAAAGCAAGTGGCGTTTAAGAATCAAGGTTTTTTGGACTTTTGACCTTTGACTCTGGACAACCTCTGGCGTAAAAATATGACACTTGCGTAAGCCCTGACTTTATTGAAAGGAGTTTTGTAATGTCTAATATTCGAGAAGGAATGCCAGTGCTTGCCCGTCATGAAGGCGATTGGATAGGTACTTATACTTTAATTGATACAGCAGGAAAAATCCTTGACAGCTATGAGTCTCATTTAACCTGCCAATTTCCAGAAAATAACCCTCATCCCTACTATCAAATCAATCGCTATAAGTGGTCTGATGGGAAAAATGAAGAGTATGAATTCCCCGGAACCTATAAAGATCATAAACTCTGGTTTGACACTGATCGCATTTCAGGAAAAGCATGGGAAGCTGATGATTCCATTGTTATTTTATGGTTTTCTTATAAGACAAATCCAGAACTGAACTTGTATGAAATGATTTACATTAGTCCTGACAATAACAATCGTGCCCGCACATGGCATTGGTTTAAGAATAATCAAATCTTTCAACGCACCCTGATCCAAGAAGAACGCTTAAAATAGCAATTTCTACGCTTAAATTGGTAGGGTGCGTTACACGTAAGTTAACGCACCATTTTATAAATTCTCAAATTTTCACTCTACAAAGCACGTGTATGGCAAAAGGTGACAAAATAAACTTCTCCACCCCTAGCGGTTTCCCAGAATTTCTTCCTAGTGAAAAACGGCTCGAATTATATTTGCTAGATACCATCAGAAGAGTTTTTGAAAGCTATGGGTTTACACCAATTGAAACTCCCGCAGTAGAACGTTTAGAAGTGCTGCAAGCTAAAGGGAATCAAGGCGATAATATCATTTATGGTATTGATCCAATCCTGCCACCAAATCGGCAAGCAGAGAGGGATAAATCGGGCGAAACTGGTTCGGAAGCCAGAGCTTTGAAATTTGATCAAACAGTTCCTTTAGCCGCTTATATTGCCCGTCACTTGAATGAATTGACTTTTCCTTTTGCTCGCTACCAAATGGATGTTGTTTTTCGCGGTGAACGGGCAAAAGATGGGCGTTTTCGTCAGTTCCGTCAGTGTGATATTGATGTAGTTGCTCGTCGTGAACTCAGCTTGCTATACGATGCTCAGATGCCTGCAATTATCACCGAGATATTTGAGGCAGTAAAGATTGGTGATTTTCTCATTCGCATCAACAATCGCAAAATTCTTACAGGTTTCTTTAAATCGTTAGGAATTGCAGAGAATAAAATTAAATCCTGTATTAGCATCATTGATAATCTGGAAAAAATTGGTGAAGTTAAAGTTAAACAGGAGTTAGAAAAAGAGGAAATTTCAGTAGAAAAAACTCAAAAAATCATTGATTTTATTAAAATTGATGGTACTGTTGATCAAGTATTGGATAAGCTCAAGTATCTCGCGCAAAGTTTACCAGAAGCTGAGCAATTTAGTCTGGGAGTTGCTGAAATAGAAACGGTGATTGCAGGAGTTCGCAATCTGGGAGTTGGGGAAAATCGTTTCTCTATTGATTTAGCGATCGCGCGTGGTTTAGATTATTATACTGGAACAGTTTACGAAACTACTCTAATAGGACACGAAGCTTTAGGTAGTATTTGCTCTGGCGGCAGATACGAAGAATTAGTCGGAACATTTTTAGGCGAGAAAATGCCTGGTGTGGGCATTTCAATCGGTTTAACTCGTTTAATCAGTCGCTTGCTAAAAGCTGGTATTCTTAGTACCTTAGCTGCGACACCAGCACAGGTAATGGTAGTGAATATGCAAGAAGATTTGATGCCCATTTATTTAAATGTGTCTCAAATGCTGCGTCAGGCTGGCATTAATGTCATAACTAGTTTTGATAAGAGAGGATTGGGTAAACAATTTCAGCTAGCTGAAAAGCAAGGAATTCAATTCTGCGTAATTATTGGTTCTGAGGAAGCCGCAGCCCAAAAGTCTTCTCTCAAAGATTTGAAAACAGGCGAACAAATAGAAGTGCCATTGGCAGATTTGGCTGATGAAGTGAAACGCCGACTATCTTGATTAAAAATTAATTTCCTTAGGGAAGTTACTCTCGTAGAATAGGATTTAAAGAGGCAATTCCGAATATCGTTGTTCTTCTCATAGGTCTGTTTTTGATCGAAAAAACTATTCCATTTTTGCTCCGAAGCTAAGTAGTCAGTATGAGTCGTTTTTTCATTGCTTTGCTACCGTCACAAGATATTCAGAATCACGCCAACCAAATCAAGCAGTACTTTGCTGACAAGTATGCTAGTGACGACGCGCAAAAATCTCCGCCACACGTTACGCTACAACCGCCTTTTGAATGGGTAGATAGTAATGTGTCAATCTTAGAAACATCTTTGAGGGAATTTGCTAGCAAACAAAATTCAGTACCTGTTACACTCAGCGGGTTTGCTGCTTTTCCCCCCCGTGTCATATATATTGATGTGGTGAAAACTCCTGAACTCTTGACTTTGCAAGCGGATTTAATGGCTTATGCAGAAAGCAACTTAGGAATTGTTGACGAAGTTGGTAAAAAGCGTCCTTTTGCGCCCCATATTACAGTTGCATTTCGGGATTTAACAAAGCAGAACTTTAAAGCTGCTTGGCCAGAGTTTGAAAATCGCCAGTTTGATTTTGAGTTTACGGCTGATAAGTTAACGCTGTTAATCCATGACGGTAGGCGCTGGAATATTAAATCAGAGTTTGCATTTTTGTCTCATCGCAGTTGAACGATATTTTTTTTGTTAAAGAGTAGTCCAAGTCCCGCCCATAAATAAATTTATGGGCGTGTCTGACACGGGAGCGTTGTGAGTTTGATTGTTGGAGCTTTGCGAACGCACTCAATTCTATCTATTGCTCGATCCAAGTACTTATAAATTCCACCTTATTCTGCATTTTTTCTGCTGAATTAGCTACAATTAAGCTCAAAATACCGCGCATTATTTCCCCCACTGAATAACGTTGCTGCTGTACTAAAATCATCCCTGCATGAAATTGTTCTTTGCTTAAAAAATCAGTGTGCAAACGGTAGAAATCTCTAATATTAGAACTATATAAAACAAGACCTTGCTCGGTTGCCCATCTTAGTTGCTCTTCATCGGTATAACCAAGCCTATTCAAACTTAGACTTGTTATCACATCTACACCACGATTTTGTAGAGCCAGAACTAAAGAACGTGCTGTAGAATCCTCGTCCATATACAAGCGAATTTGGCTCATAAGAGCTTTTGGGTTTTATGCAGTTTCTCTAATCTTTCAGCCTCATCTGCCTCTGCTGCAATGTCAGCGTCAATTTGGTCGCGGTTAGCATGATAATAAGCTAAGGCTGCATAAACTTGCGCTAAAGTCAGATGACTAATTTGATCTGCAATCTCTTCTGCGCTGTAACCTTGTTTGTACCAGATGGCTATGCGCCTGACTGTCACCCCTGTACCAGCAATAATCGGAGAACCACCGTGTATTCCAGGATGACAGTTAATTAGTTTACCAATATCAGTAATAGTTGCCAAAACTTTTTCTCCTAAACGTATCATACTAAATATTATTCTCTATAATATTCATTACTTTCCCTTGGCTTGACTACACTGGCAAAACCCCGATGATGCGTGGGTTTAAAAGAACAATCGTATAACTCATTATCTCTACTCTGAACGGTTAGCAAGATATGCATCTATAGTCACGGATTGACCATCTTTATACTCAGTGCGAATTGCTTGATTTTCTGCATCATCTATGCTTATTTTAACAGTTATATTTTTGTCAAGTAGAAAGTCTTCGGGTTTGGAATGGTAAGCTGTTACGCAAATAAACTTGTATATTTCGCGCTTACCTTGTCAAGAGTCAAAAGTCCACAGTCAAAGGCTAGCTTTGACTGTGGACTTTTGACAGCCTAAGCGCGAGAATATTTTACAGCACTTCCGGCAGCTATGAGGTACAACATCTTCAAAGCTGAAAGCTATACTAGGAGAGGGACAAGGAGAAAATCTGTATTGCATAATAGCGGGAAGCGCTGTATCTAGACGCGTATCAGCTTACTTAACCCAAGTTACTACCTAAAGCAATTTCACAACTTACTGGAGCGGTTTCACAACTGACGGGAACGGTTCCACAACTTACCGGAGCAGTTCCACAACTTACCGGAGCGGTTTCACAACTGACGGGAACGGTTTCACAACTTACCGGAGCAGTTTCACAACTGACGGGAACGGTTCCACGACTAACGGGAATGCTTCCACAACTTACCGGAGCGGTTCCATAACTTACGGGAACGGTTCCACAACTTACGGGAACAGTTTCCCTTAAAATTTTTGTGATTAAATACCGAAAAATTACTAGTATCACCTGAAAATTTTATTATCAAAGATTGTGAGTTACCCTGAACCGGGATGCATTTAACTAAGGCAAGCTAGCTTTAGAAGTATCTTAAAAGAATAAATTTATGTCTCGTCCAAAGCGTACATCTCGCGTTTTAGAAAAAGCTCAGTTAAGATGCGCTGGACTGAAATCGATTGTTCCAAACATTAAATTTGATGAGGATTATAATCTGGAAAAACTGATTGAGTCAATTGAGCAATTACGTACCAAAATTGATATTTATAATACTGCTCTGTCTGTGGTTGATTCTTCTAAAACTGAAATTGAAGAGATGGAAAAAAATTTGAGCAGTCTTTCTGAGAAAATGCTGATGGTGGTTGCTATCAAGTATGGCAAAGACAGCCGCGAATATGAAATGGCGGGTGGTGTTCGTAGTAGCGATCGCATTCGCAAAATCCGGTCTAGCCGCTTGAAGACTGTTGCAGAGCAAGCATTAAATGAGAATACCAAAACTGCCTAGTGTTAGGCAAGCAGTAGAGCATGGGGGATGGGGAATGGGACATGGGGCATGGGGCATGGGGCATGGGGCATGGGAAAGAAGCTATCAATGCCCTATACTTTGGCTTACCAAAGCGATCGCAGTTCTCTTTTGCAAAGATGGTGAGATCACAAGTAGGCGATCGCAGCAGTTATTGAAAATATCAAATACAAGCTCTACAGATTTTGCTGAACCAAAATGCAATTTCAATAGGGCAAGCTAACTCTACAATCCTCTCAAAGGAGTATATTTGTGTCTTACAGAAAACGTACATATCGCGTTATCGAAAAAGCTGAGTTGAGACTTGCAAAACTCAATGCAATTGATCCAAATATGGATTTTGGAGATGCTAGGAACTTAAAAAACCTAACACAACTAATTGAGGAATTACGCACTAAAATCGATGCTTATAACAAAGCTTTAGAGGCAATTCAGTTTTCCCGAGCCGAGATTAAAGAGTTAGAAAAAACCTTGAATGATTTGTCTGAAAGGATGCTATTAGGAATTGCCTTTAAATATGGTACAGATAGCCGCGAATATAGTATGGCGGGTGGTGTTCGCAAAAGCGATCGCATCCGCAAAAGCAGATTAACCCGCCTGAAAGCTAGCTCAAAGAAAGCATCTACTAAGAACGCCTAAGCTGCATAATTGGGGATTGGGCATTGGGGATTGGGCATTGGGGATTGGGAGTTAAGAATTTCTCTTCCACTCTTCCACTCTTCCCCAATAACCAATTAGAAGTTGAAAGTAGTTCTTAGTGTACCAATGATTGCATCGTCGCTGTTGCTAGAAACTTGACCAGGATTTGTCAACCAAATTACCCCTGGGGTAATAGAGATGTTGTCGGTCACGCGATACTTATAGAAACCTTCAAAATGGTATGGTTTATCGCTATCAACACTGCCTAGGTATGGTTGAACACCTGCAAAAATTCCTAAGACGTTGCCTTTTTTACCGAAGTCTGGTAAGGCTACTCCAAGCCCATAGCTCCAAACTTCGCCATTATCATTAGCACCAAGACCTGTGATGTCGCTGTAAAGTACAAAACCACTAATCGACAGTTTATCACTAGGTTGGAAAGCAGCTTCAAAACCGAAGGAATTACTGATATAGGGATTACCACCGATACCGCCAGCAACACCGTTGGCGACAAAGTTAGCTTGTGAAGTACCTACTACAGCACCAGTCCCACCTGCGTTGAATAGAGGACTATTTGCACCATGATAACCGTGGA
>NZ_JADEXR010000297.1 GCF_015206995.1 aff. Roholtiella sp. LEGE 12411
TCCACGCCCTGATTGCCGGTTGTGTAGTGGCCCATGCCTGCTGCCCAATTAATTGGCAAAGTTTTGTATAATAAGCATCGGCACTCTTCGAGAGTTTGACTACACCCATTGGGCAGTTCTCTAACCAATCGTAGAAAGGTGGCAGTTTTTCAGCTAACCGACAGTACCCTTTTACACGCTTGGGCATTAAGGCGTTGGCTTTGGCCACCAGGAATCGCGCCAGCATTCCTTGTGAATCTTCGGGATCTTTGAAGATTTTGCGGAACATTCCCGGCTGAATTCCACCTGTAAGTGAGAGGGCTGTTTCTTCTACGATGAAGCCGTCACCTTGAGAAACTCGGTCTACCTGGGCTGGTGCGCCATCCCAAAGTTTTAGTAAACATTCGAGTCCTTCGTTCTCGCCCCCCTTACCGAACTGCCCGAAAGATTTGAATAATCCAGCAAGTTCATCTCTAGCCCAGAGAACGCCATTATCTTTTTGTTCGCTAAGGCGCTTGATTACAGCCTGAATGGTTGCTATTTCAAACATATATTTGCGCTCAACTGGGTAAGAGGGGCATTCTTCGCTGTCTCCTTCTTTCCAGTGTTTATGCGCTTCTACTTGCGCCTCGTAGCTTTTACGTGCTTCCAATTGCTTGCGTTTGAGTGGAGCCAGCACCAAGCTGTCTGCTCTGCTTTTACCGCCCCCTGATTCCAATACTGTGGCCGTCCACGCGATCGCTGGAACACTATGTGACTCCACATTCAGCTTCAATCGCTTGCCCACCAGTGATAGTACAGCTGCCATCAGTGGTTGCCAAATCACTATCGGCTCTATATTTAGGATTTCGGCATCGTGCAACAGGTCTGCTGCCATGCTGGGCAGGGCTTGATTGAAGTCCAGTTTCGCATTATGCCAATTAATCAGATTATCTAGTCTGATTTCATCTGATGGCTGAACATCATCTAATTGACTTCTAACTGAAGAGACTATCTGGTTAAATGCGGTTTTTGTGACAGTGTTGTTACGTAGAAGAAGTTCGAGGCGTTGTGTCTCTTCATAGTCAGTCAACCCTGCCTGCAAAATCTGGGTGACAGTGGTGACAGTAGCTGTAATGTCTGATGTGAATGGATTAGAACTGTCACCATTTTGAGGACTGTCACCGGTGACACTTTGTTTTTTACTGCCATTAACTGGTGCTTGTTGAGAATCAACCCGCGATTGTCGCTGCCACGATTTTATACAGTTTTCCAGAGCCTCATCCGTAAGTGTGGCGGTGGGGTTATCTTTAGTGGCTGATTTCCAAATCGTTTCTGCTTCTCTTGCATCTAAGGGCGGTGAACAGCAAGAGCAGTATTCATCAAATAAAGCTCGTGGTTCTCTAGCGAATCGATGCCCCAGGTGGGTGAGTCTAGCTGCTGTGCCAATCAGGTTACGGGCCAGGGCTGCACCTTTGCTATTTCTCTCTCCCTGGGGAGCACCGCCGTCAATTAATGCGCGATCGCCTTTGCTGAGACATTGGTACAGTGGCACGTCATCAGTCAAAAGAGGTAAGTTTGGTGTTTGTACCTCAGCCTGCTGTCTTTGGGGAATTAGCGATCGCATCTGATCGTAACTGTAGCGCTGTCCAGAATTGAGAATGATTTGGGAAATTTCATTGGGCACATTATTTGGTGCAAAATGAAAACAACCAGCCAGCCGCATTACCCGTGACGGATTCTTAAGGGAGCGATCGCCGTCTGAGTACTCTAATAAATCAGTTTGCAATGTCCGCCACTGTTCAGGGCTGATTGGCTGATTAAATATCCAGTAGCTATGAATTGATTTCCCACCTGTATCTATTTGTAAACTCGGTGATGGTAAATTGAGCGATC
>NZ_JADEXR010000298.1 GCF_015206995.1 aff. Roholtiella sp. LEGE 12411
TATTAACCGCCGTCGGTACGCCGGAGGTTATAAAAAACGCCTGTGGAGAACTCGTCAGTCCAGAAGTAATTCCGGCAGAGATCGTTGAAGCAGGAATCACGCGACTTTCAGTCGTGTGAGGTTCAAACGGATGTCGTCTGGATCTAAAAACTCAAAATAATCTTCTAGTTACATCTATCTACCTCTGTAGAGCTTGTTACAACTATCTTAGTCAAACTCTAAAGGCCACAAATCTACAACTGGCACTTCCCACCCAGGAAGCAATTCGGGAACAGTTAGAACATCTCCATCGTGAAGTATTATTGCATCTTGTCCAAAATTGTAAACTTCCACAATCCGCTCATCGGGATTAAGCAAAATTCCTACCTTAGTTCCCAAAGCCAAAAATTCTTGAATCTTAGCTCTAATATCTTCTAAATTATCGCTAGGGGACTTCACTTCTACAGTCAAATCAGGAGCCAATTGAGCAAAAGACTTGGGACTGCGACGCAAGCGTTCGGCTAAGACAAATGATGCATCCGGTGCGCGTAAATCTGAGTTGGGCAATCTGAAACCTGCGCTGGAAGCTGTTATTCGTCCTATTTTGCGTGGTCTAACCCAATTATGTAACTGGGCTACCATTGCAGCTGCGACCTCATCTGATTCGTATCCTGATGGACTCATGACAATAATATTACCCTTAACTAGTTCTAGGCGATAGTCGGGGTACTGCTGCTGTATTTCTTCTAAATCTTGAAGCGTCAGGGACATAAAACCTCTGATTGTCACTTGTATTTATATTATGGAGACAACAAACCGCTCTAAGAGCGATCGCCTTGCTCCTGTCTACTCGATTTCTTCATGCTGCCCTAACACTCGTATGATCAAAATATCAGGAAAATATAACAGCCAGATTTTCACTGCAAAATATGGGCAATATTTGGGAAATTGATTTTTACTCTCGTCCAATTCTGGACGCAAATCAGAAAAAAGTTTGGGAAGTCTTAGTCTGCGAGAGTCCTGCGGATATCAGCACAAAAACAGATTCTTTGTTTCGCTATGCTCAATATTGCCCCAGTACCCAGGTAAATTCTGGCTGGTTGCGAACGGCGCTACAAGAGGCAATTACCAAAGCAGGAGAAACGCCGATTAAAATCCGCTTTTTCCGCCGCCAAATGAACAACATGATTACTAAAGCTTGCCAAGACTTGGGTATTCCCGCCCAGCTTAGCCGCCGTACTTTGGTTCTCAATCAGTGGCTAGAAAAGCGGATGGAGCAAGTGTATCCTCAAGAGCCAGGGTATCAAGAAGGAACTAGTCCTTCCGTACGCTTAGAAAAACCCTTACCTCAACGTCTACCAGATGCTTTGGAAGGACAGCAATGGGTATTTGTCAGCTTACAAGCTGCGGATTTCGTAGAAATGCCAGAGTGGGAAATTGGCTTTGGTGAAGCCTTTCCCCTAGAGTTGGCGCAAGTATCACCTGAAACCCGTATTCCTGGCATTTTGATTTTCTCATCTAGGGCGTTGCCCTTAGCTGCCTGGATGTCTGGTCTGGAATTGGCTTTTATGAGATTTGACACAAGTGAAGGGACAAGATTGCTTTTGGAAACTGGTGTTACTGAAAGCTGGATTGTGGCAAATATCAAAAATCCGCAAACCCTAGCAGAAGCCAAAGGTTTTGAAGAAGCCAAGCAAAATGCTAATGGAGTACATTTTATCGGCGTACAGTCTGATCCCAAAGCACAATCTTTTACTGGTTTTTGGCTGTTACAAGAGGTCAATATCTGATGAAAAACTCTATACCTTTGGGCATGGGGCATGGGGCATGGG
>NZ_JADEXR010000299.1 GCF_015206995.1 aff. Roholtiella sp. LEGE 12411
TAGGGGAAACGCACCTTATTTACTAATAAAAACTAAGAGAGATTTCAAAATGACATAGATAAGTGTAAAAATTCCTAAAATGATAAATAAAATGAATGAAGTATTCTGAAAAATATGAATTAGATTATCTGAAACTAAATGATTATTTATTGATACTAAAATAACTCGATATTCGAGTTTATAAAAGTGTGTTTATCTAGAGGAAAACTGAATTTATTCCTAAAGATTCAAATTTAATTTATGATATATTAGTTTATGCTAATGCTAAAACTCTTGCTAAATAATTGTTATCCAGCCCAGCGAGAAACTGTTTATTTTTTATTCCACGTTTGACGCGCTTCTCTTGACCTAAAAGGTTGACTGCAATATGTCTGAGAATTGCAAAATTCTGTGGAGCATTATCTTTTCTAATTCGACAGTCATCTTCTTTCAAAGCGACATCCAATATCCAATGTAATGAATTCTCAATTCCCCAATGACTGCGAATAGAATTACCAAACTGTTTAGCATTTGACTCAAGGCTACTGATAAAATAATGGGTTTCAACCGTTGTTTCACCATTTAATGAACGGACGGATTCTACCATCCCAACACTATTAAAATTTGACCAAACTGAATCTGGGTTAAGCCGAGACTGAATTTGAGATAACATTACGTAATTGCGGATTTCATGACGACCATGCCCTGCTTCTTCTGTCTTATATGTGCTATGTTCAATCCCATCAAAATCTGTCGCTATCCCTGAAGAGAAGAGTTTTTCGACTTCATCATGAAGATTTCCTTGATTCTTCTTTAACGCAATTACATAATCGGCATTTTGCGATGTGATTAATTTTACGATTTCTTTCTGGCAACCAATTGCATCAATTGTCACAATACATCCAGATAGTTCTAAGACCTTTAATAATTCTGGAATTGCTGTAATCTCATTTGATTTCTCATTTACTTTCACTTGTCCCAAAACTAATTTATTCGTAGTTGCCCAGGCGCTTACCATTATAATTGCGCTTTGGTCACTACTATTATCATAAGAACCACGTAAGGTTTTCCCATCAAGCGCAACCACTTCCCCAGAAGTTATCTTCTGTATTGATTTCATCCAACAAAGAAAACATTCTTGAAACTGTTGAGGATTTATTTGTGCAAAAACTCGTGCAAATGTATCGTGGGATGGAATGCCATTTGGTAATTCTAAAAATGTTTTTAGCCACTCATATTTCGCACAGCCATACGTCTCGATTGCCGTCCAACCATCCGCTCCACAAATCACTGCACATACGGCAATGGTCATGATATCAATTAAATTGTGTCGTTTAGTGCGGTCAATTCGTGGGTCTTCTATCCCCAAAAAATGATCAGCAATCGTGATTTTTGGTTTTAGCTTCATCTTATGAGATGGGAGAATGTAATTCTTCTTTCTGATAAATGTGAGAATACCACGTTCTCTGACAGGCAGCCGTCCTGACTCTTCACGCCATCTGTAATAAGCACTTTGAAGAGTTTTCGATGGCGTAACCGCCCAACGCGCTAGCGATCGCATAAATTGAGTTTTTCTTTGCGCTGATCTTCTCGTGATTCCTGGTCATTAATCTAAGACTATTGAGAATCAGACTGTGAGAAAACCTACGCTAGAAGAGTGGAGAACTGACTGTGAAAATTCAGGCAGCCATCGGCTGCCTCTAACTCCCCTCCTAATGATTATCATTTTCACACTCAGTGAGATTTAATTTCCTCAAAGCCTTATGTAGTTTGAATCTTGGTGTATTTCATCCTGATTCAGGCTTGTCAATATTTAGATGCGTTTGCCCTG
>NZ_JADEXR010000055.1 GCF_015206995.1 aff. Roholtiella sp. LEGE 12411
AATTGCGGGCGGCAGAAGACCCAGAGTTTGAAACCTTCTATACCAAAAACATTTTGCTGAATGAGGGCATCCGCGCTTGGATGGCTCCTCAAGATCAACCTCACGAACAATTTGTATTCCCTGAGGAAGTGCTACCTCGCGGTAACGCCCTCTAAATAATGATGAGAGACAAACTATAAAGTGCCCATGATCCTTATTAAGGACTAGGGTTGGCGACAATTTGCAGCATTAGGATTATGGAAAGCCTACGAGCAAGTACAGTATATCCTTGGCAGAAGCTAGAAAAATGCCCAAATTATCCACTACTTAGTAATCCTCCGCCTTTTGGTGGGGGTTTTTCTATTTATAGTTAATATCTTTTAAATTTATGTGTTATGTTAGATAAAGTTACAAGCTCAGAGCAAAAACGCTCTGCCTTTTTGATACTAAGACCACTTAGGCAACAAGGAGGTGATGCCCATGATAGAAAGTAGTAAATGCATGGGTCATCAGGTTGCAGTTAGCCGGCTGTGTGCTGGGGCTGTTCTCTGAAAGTTAGCCTTAGTCATCTTGAGAGACTAAGTTAGCTCAAGTAGCTAGGCAAGCTCGGAGTTCCTTCCGGCAGTCTGGTTGCAACCTGAAGACCCGCTAGACCGCTCTGACTTAGATCTACTGATCTAAATCAGAGCGGATAGTCATTTATGGGCACTTTCGATTTATCAATGCTTGCTCCTGAAAAGTTAGACGCAAGTGACGTTAAAGTCTTATTAACAAAAAATATCTTCATAAATCCTTGGTAACTGAGTAGACGTGGTAAAACAGCGTCCATCTCTGTTGGTAATAGATAAATTACCAGTGACTCCATCCTCGTATACTTTTTTTATGTAATGGATGAGGGAAGTTTCGCCAAATAAGGTGCAATAAGTAATGAAACTATAAGCGAATGTGCATCTAACTTGCACTCTTGAAACCTTGGGAAGTCAGCAGTCAGGAAAATCTTTCTTCTGGCTTATAACTTCTAACTCTTAGGTGAATATGTAATTTGAATGCTGATTAACTGAGAATAGGAACTTTTTGATATGGCAAAACTACTTACTGAGGCTGAAATCCAGGAACAAGCAAGCTATCTGTCAGATTGGACAGTTGAAGAGTCTAAATTACAAGCCACTCGTACATTTAAGGATTTTATCCAAGCAATTGAGTTTGTAAATAAGTTAGTAAAACCTGCTGAGTCTGCGGGACATCATCCAGATATAGAAATTTCTTACAACAAAGTCAAAATTACACTAACAACACATGATGCAGGTGGGTTGACGCAGAAGGACTTTGATGTTGCGAGGGTAATTTCCCAAATCAACTAAGTGATTTATCTGGACAAAATGCTTATTCTATAAAGCTTTTAGCCATTTAGCAAAGTAGAGATTAGTGAATCCCCAATACCTTACTGCCTGCTTAGATATATACATAACCTATGTGTGACAGTTATTAAGGCGATCGCTCCTATCTTGCCATCTGAATCAGGTGTTTTATAATGTTATGATATGAGGATATGTTTTTGCCTAGGTTGATTGCATAAATTTTTAACGATTAAGTTAATCAGTTATTAGCTTTGCAAAAACTAAAATTGTAGTAGTGGCAACTATGTCTCATCCATAAGTTTAGATGAGATGTCGCATTTTTGAGAGTTAGGTGCAACAAACGCAATTATCTATACAAGGTGTGAGGAGAAAAGGAAAGATGTCTAATCTCTTGTGGAAATCATTAGTGGTTAGTCCAGCAGTTTTGGGAGCAACATTGTTAGTTTCAACAACAGCAATTGCGGCTCCAAGTACCACTGAAGTATTACCAGCTGAACAACCGAGTGTAACTACGGTTACCCAACAACCAGAGTTGTTAGCTCAAACAGCTAATGATGCTAACGTTTTAGATCAAGTTAACCGCTACAGCAACGAAGGTAGCGGCAAGAATAACAGCCAGGCTCAGGTAACATCGGTTTCCCAGTTTTCTGATGTACAACCCACCGACTGGGCATTCCAAGCATTGCAGTCCTTAGTCGAGCGCTATGGTTGTATTGCAGGCTATCCCAATGGCACATATCGCGGTAATCGTGCTCTAACTCGTTATGAATTTGCCGCTGGTTTAAACGCCTGTTTGGATCGGGTTAACGAATTAATTGCCACAGCAACGGCTGACTTGGTGACTAAACAAGATTTAGCTACCTTACAGCGGTTGCAAGAAGAATTCTCCGCAGAACTGGCAACCTTACGCGGTCGGGTAGATTCCTTAGAAGCGCGTACCGCTGAATTGGAAGCAAATCAGTTCTCCACTACCACCAAACTGGTTGGGGAAGCTATTTTTGCTGTTAGTGATGCCTTTGGCGATGGAACAGGCGACGCCAACAACACTGTGTTCCAAGACAGAGTACGTTTAGGCTTGCAAACCAGTTTCACTGGTAGAGACGTTTTGACCACCCGTCTTGCGGCTGGTAATGCACAAGCCTTTGCAATACAAGGTAATACTGGCACTATTGCTGGTGCTGAGGGTACTCAAACGTTTCAAATCGGTAGTACTGGTGATAACAGCGTTGAAATAGACAAACTGACCTATGAAGTTCCTATAGGGCCAGCTCAAGTTTACCTCGCAGCTGCTGGTGGACGACACAGTCATTATGCTGCTGTTAACAACCCTTACTTTTTCGACAAAACAGACGGCGGTAACGGCGCTTTGTCTGCTTTCTCTTCTGAAAGTCCCATCTATCGTATTGGTGGTGGTGCGGGTATAGCACTTAACCTACCTTTGGGTCGCGGTGGCGGTATCTTAGGAAACAGTTCAGTCACTGTAGGTTACTTGGGATCGGAAGCAAATAGTCCTGCTGCAAGTCAAGGTGTATTCAACGGTGACTATGCAGCCCTAGGTCAGTTGAACTTTAGTCTTGGCGATCGCATAGCCTTAGCAGCCACCTACGTCCACGGGTATAATGGCGCGGGTAGTGCTCTATTCGATTCGGGTCTGAGTCTGAATAATGCTGCGGGTACTCCCATTGGTGTAGTAGGTACTCAACAAGCCAATACTCTGGCTAATGCATCTTCAAGTAATTCCTACGGTGTATCGGCGGCATTTAGACCAAGCGACAAGCTTTCTGTCAGCGGCTTCGTAGCCTACACTGATGTTGTAGGTTCTGGTGTTGGTGATGATTTTGAATCTTGGACTTATGGAGCTGGGGTTGCCTTATCTGATTTTGGTAAGAGAGGTAACGTGTTAGGTGTTTTCGCTGGCGCACAACCCTATGCCCTTAACCGACCAGGTTTTGGTGGTGGCGATGTACCATATCAAATTGAAGGCTTCTACAAGTATCGCGTGTCGGATAACGTCTCAATCACTCCTGGCGTTATTTATCTGACTTCTCCTGGTCAGAACAGCGATAATGATGACGCCATTATCGGTACACTCAGAACAACTTTTACCTTCTAGAGTGTTGAAAATTTGCCTGTAATTTGAAATATTGCTCCCCGCCATAAGGCGGGTTTTTTTTCGGGAATAGCAACGAAAAAACCCCAGTGAGTAACCGGAGTATACTAGAAGAGGATGAATTATGAAGTCAAAAATTGTAATTTATTGATCCTTTCAGTGTTCATCCTTTAACCTTTAAACTTCAGTCCTACCTGTGGAACTATCGTGTAAATCTGAATACGCAATTCTTGCGTTGTTAGAGATGTCCGCTCATTACGAAAGCGGGGAACCAATGCAAATTCGACAAATCGCAGCACAACAAAACATACCTGATCGTTATCTCGAACAACTACTAGCAACTTTGAGGCGTGGGGGTATAGTTAAAAGTCAACGCGGGGCTAAGGGTGGTTATTTTTTGATGCGAGAACCTCGGAAAATAACACTCTTCGAGATTTTAGGATGTTTGGAAGGTTTAGATGTGCAAACGTGTGAAGGAGATATCAATACCAAAACTGTAGACAGTTCTGTTATAGAAGAAATATGGCAAGAAGCATCTCAGGCTGCTAACACAGTGTTGCAAAACTATACACTTCACGATCTTTGGGAAAAACGAGAATCACATCGGCAAGTGGATATCATGTACTACATTTAGCCATTAGCATTAGTCATTTGTTATTTAACTAATGCTAATGACTATTAGACTCGTCCGGAATATGATTTAGGTACAAAAAATGGTAGAAAGTAAAATTGACTCTCTACCAACATCTAATTAAATGATTAGTATCTTTGATTATATACAAAAGTATCCACGAAAAGCAAAGCAACTTTTGGGCATTAGTTATGACCAATTTACTGACCTTGTAAACTATACTAAAAAAAGTCATAAAGATATAATTGATATTAAAGTAGGTTATCCTGGTCCAACGGCAGACATAAAATTATTCCGAGAGCAACAAACAAAATTTGATGAAACACAAGAATTTGAGGGAGATAAAGCGTATCAAGGTGGGAATAATATTACTACCCCTCATAAGAAGAAAAGAAAACAACAATTAAATGAACAACAAAAATCAGAAAATAAAAATCTATCAAGTAAGCGTATATTTGTTGAGCATTTAATACGTGTTGTAAAAATTTTCCAAGTTGCATCACAAAGATTTAGATTAAATACTGATGTCTATAACCCACATTCCGCACCCTTAACTGTCACAATCGGTTATTACGGAAGTTAATTCATAGAAAAGGAGTAAAAAATTACATTTGTCTCAAAAAAAACAGATTTGGGATAGGAAATTTTATTAGATATATTCTCAATAAGCAGCAATAAAGATAAGAGTGGTTTGGTGGAAAATTTTAATAAGACAATTTTATTCTTACAAACTCAATACATCCTTGTAACTTATGCCTGTCTGAAAATAAAGTTAAAAACGCCATGACTTGTTCAGAACATTAATTTTATTAATGAGCTAAATGGTCTAATTAAAATATTAATAATATTGCTCAATCAACTTATACATCTATAATAATTACGACAAGCTTCTGGGAGGAATAGGAGAATGTACTTCATTTCAGATGTCAAATTACAAAATTCTGTTTTTTGTTGAAAAGTAGCAAGATGAACTGATTGAAAACATTGAAATATCCACCGCATGGTTGGATTATTTATGGCTTTTCCTAATTGATTTTTTACAGTATAGTTTAAGGATTTTAAAGCTGCTCTAATTTCTCTTTCTTTGATAATTTCTTTAAGTCAGATTTTTTTCTATCCTGACTTTGTACAACTAACCATCTTTGTTTTATATCTCCATAAGTTATTTTCTTCTGAACGTATGAATATCCTGGTTTTTCACTTTTCACAAATTCCGATTCGGCTAAACTTATTACTAAGCTTTTTGCTGATTTTATCGTCAATAATGATTTTGAACCAATTTTGCCATCAAAATAACCTAAGAACTCAAATTTTGTACTTAGTTGTAAATATTCAACCGTATCTCTAAGTTAATCATAATAATTCCTATCTAGCTCTAATAAATTCTAGTCAACTCTCCCAATCATTAGTTCTTATGTACTAAATATCTCCGTTTCTTTGGGGTGTGACAGTTAAGGGTGCGGAATGTGGGCTATAATGAGATAGTTTTGTTAATTTGTGGTCTGGTAAGACTGCGAATTGGAACTTTTGTCTTACCTAAATAACTTAGTATTAATTAAAAATTGTGTTTGCGTCGGGCAACCTCTATGTATTTTTCCGCTCTAAACTATCAGTAACTATATCAAACACTGATTTCTTCGTTGAAACAGAATCTGCAAGGACTGGTCTCAAAGCCTTGTAAATATTGGCTTGCGAGTTTTCTGATAGGTCTAATGTCGTTAGGGTATATACTCAAACCATAAGGTGATGTCTAGCAACAAGCTGCTACGCGTATACGCTTGGATCACCCAATTAAAAAGAAACTTGTTTTCTAAAGTAAAATTTTTGATTAGCCTAATATATTACTATATTTTAGTGAAGATATACCCATAACAGTTTTGGGAATAAATCAAAAGTTTTGGTGTGCGATAGCGCAAGCGCTGACTTGTCAGTTCGCAACTAATCAGGTTTATAGAAAGTGCGATTAATTATTGCTCACAATCGCCGAATACTAAGTTCCAATCCTTCACATATACCTGTAAGAAAATCTAAATCTAAAGTAGCAATTGTATCACTGGGTTTGTGATAGTTTGGATTCCGCAAAAAGGCTGTATCTGTCACCATAATTGCCGGATAACCTGCATCCCAAAACGGTGCGTGGTCGCTTAGTCTTGTTTGACGAACTATTAAACCTCTATTTGATACTGGTAGCCACTGACTAGGTATGCCAACTTTGCGAATGCTACGGCTAATCCCAATTAAGTCACGAATCGTCCGCAAATTGCCAATTAAACTAATAAAATCGCCCCGAGTTGGGTAAAAGCGTTCTAGAGGGGGCGGATAGCTTTGAGAACCAGGGTTAGAATCACGATAGCCCAGCATTTCTAGAGATATCATTAAGCGTAGCGGTTGTTGTTGTTGGCGCAACAAGGCTACATAGTCAGTGCTACCCAGCAAACCGTATTCTTCCATATCGAAAGCAACCAATCTTAAGGGATATTTTGCTGGCTCTGAGGCAAACTTACTTGCCAATTCCAGCAATACTGCTACACCTGTGGCATTATCATCAGCTCCTGGTGTTCCGGGTACAGCATCATAGTGAGCACCAATTAAAATTGGTGGCAAGTCTTGCTTTTGCTGTTCAGCCTGGGAAGGCAAATTTAAGATGAGATTTTTACAGGTTTTGCTCCCTACGAGAAAGGTGTGGATTTCCACACTTCCCCATCGTGCAAATTGTTGACGGATGTATTCTTGGACAAAAAAATGTCCAGCTGTCGCCATGTAGGGATCGCGTTCTCGCGCAATCTCAATCAGATGAGTTTGTAATCGCTCTTTTAAATTCAAATGTTTAAAATAGTCCCAATATAATCTTTTTCAGACAGGAGGGAAAACAGGGCATAGTGTTATTAGGGTTTATTTCCCAACTGTTTAGATATAGTGAATTAAATTCATTGGACTACCAGAGTTAATGCTGCTAAAGCACACCAACCATCGTCAATGTTATCTTAGTCTTGCAACTAGCCCCTCAAACTTAAATTTTTTTATTCTGACCTTAATGATGATTATTATACCATTGAGGTGTTTTCATCCTGTAGCGCAAAGCTAGAGATAGTCCCGCCTAATCATAATAAATTTGTAAGACACGCTAGGAGAAGAGTAACGCATGGGCAAGGTAGTCGGCATCGACTTGGGTACAACCAACTCAGTAGTCGCCGTAATGGAGGGTGGCAAGCCGGTGGTGATTGCCAATGCAGAAGGAATGCGAACAACCCCCTCCGTAGTTGGTTTCAGCAAAGAAGGTGAAAGAGTAGTTGGACAAATGGCACTGCGACAAACCGTTCTCAACCCACAAAATACCTTTTTCGCAGTTAAGCGCTTCATTGGGCGCAAATATGGCGAACTGAGCCAGGATTCAAAGCGTATACCCTATACCATTCGTAAGGACGAAGTAGGTAATATTAAAATTGCCTGTCCCCGTCTCAATAAGGAATTCGCCCCAGAAGAAATTTCGGCAATGGTGCTGAAGAAATTAGCAGACGATGCTAGTCGCTACTTGGGTGAACCAGTAACAGGGGCAGTGATTACAGTTCCTGCTTATTTTAACGATTCCCAACGGCAGGCAACCCGCGATGCTGGCAGAATTGCCGGGTTAGAGGTGTTGCGGATTCTCAATGAGCCTACTGCTGCATCTTTGGCTTACGGATTGGATCGTGGTGACACGGAAACCATCTTAGTATTTGACTTGGGTGGTGGCACTTTTGACGTGTCAATTCTAGAAGTTGGCGATGGCATATTTGAAGTCAAAGCTACTAGTGGAGATACCCAACTTGGTGGTAATGACTTTGACAAAAAAATAGTAGATTGGTTGGCAGAGCAATTTCTGGAAACCGAAGGAATAGATTTAAGACGCGAGAGACAATCTTTACAACGTCTGATGGAAGCTGCTGAAAAGGCAAAAATCGAGCTTTCTTCTGTCAGCGTCACTGATATTAACTTACCTTTTATTGCTGCTGATCAGGAAGGCCCTAAACACCTAGAAACTCGCCTGACTCGTTCCCAGTTTGAGGGTTTGTGTGTTGATTTGGTGGGACGATTGCGGACACCAGTTAAAAGGGCGTTGAAAGATGCTGGGATGTCACCCGCAGACATTGAAGAAGTCGTGCTAGTTGGCGGTTCCACACGAATGCCAATGGTAAAGCAGTTAGTGCGGGACTTGATTGGTACAGAACCAAATGAAAATGTTAACCCTGATGAAGTTGTGGGGGTGGGTGCAGCAATTCAAGCAGGCATTCTGGCGGGCGAACTCAAAGATGTGCTGCTTTTGGATGTCACACCTCTATCTATGGGTTTAGAAACTATTGGTGGGGTGATGAAAAAACTCATTCCTCGCAACACCACTATACCAGTACGCCGCTCTGACATTTTTTCCACGTCTGAAAATAACCAAAATACTGTGGAAATCCACGTAGTCCAGGGCGAACGGGAAATGGCAGCAAATAATAAATCTCTAGGGCGTTTCAAGCTGTATGGCATTCCGCCTGCTCCTAGAGGAGTACCCCAGGTTCAGGTATCCTTTGATATCGATGCTAATGGTATTTTACAGGTAACAGCCCTGGATAGAACTACTGGTAGAGAACAAAGTATTACCATTCAAGGCGCTTCCACTTTGAACGAGTCGGAAGTGAATCGGATGATTCAGGACGCCCAAAAATATGCTGAAGTTGACCGAGAACGCAAAGAAAGGATAGAAAAGCGTACTCGTTCTGAAGGCTTAATTTTTCAAGCAGAACGACAACTTAGAGAAGTGGCGCTGGAATTTGGGATGCAGTTTGCCCGCAACCGCCGCCAACGAATTGATAATATTAGCCAGGAACTACGGGAGAGTCTCAAGCAAAACGACGATCGCGGTATTGACCAAGCTTACGCCGACTTGCAAGATGCTCTGTATGAGCTAAATCGAGAAGTTCGCCAGTATTATGCTGAGGACGAAGAAGACGACTTGCTTGGTACTATCCGTGACATCTTTACTGGTGGCGATAAAGAACGGGAACGCGAATCTCCCAGAGATACGTACCGAGAACGCGATTCTTATGGGAGGGATTACAACAGCAAAGACTACAACAGCCGGGATTATAACAGCAGAGACTATAGCAACCCGGATTACAACAACCGAGACTATAACAAAGACAGTCGTTCCTCATCCTATGACAACCGTTCTTCTCGCAAATCTCGTCCAAGCTACCAGGATAACTGGGATGATGACGATGATTGGTAACAGTATTCATGAATGGGCGGTAAATAAATCTCGCCTAGACCTCATCGCACAGATCTGGTAGTCCAAATAAATAATGAAGTTGATTCAGAATTAGGATTTGGTAATGGGTAAGAGAGTTAAGAATTAAGTATTTGAAGTCGTAGCTTATCCATTACTAAAATTCTTAAAGTTCTGTTTGTCGTAAAGCCCTTTGGGCATAGCTTCTGTACAAGAAGTTGCCCCAACGCTTAATGCGTAGCATCTACCACAGAAGAAGATAAGCGATCGCCGAAATTCAGGCAAGCAACTTGTCTTAAAACTAAATTCTAAAGTTAATTAATTGAACTATGCAAAATTTGCAGAATTTCCGCGATTATTACGAGATTTTGGGAGTATCTAAAGAAGCCTCCAATGAGGAAATTAAAAAGGTTTATCGACGCTTAGCACGACAGTATCATCCAGACCTAAATCCAGGAAACAAAGAAGCAGAAGAAAAATTTAAGGTTGTCGGTCAGGCTTATGAAGTTCTTTCTGATCCAGGGCGGCGAGCACAGTACGACCAGTTTAGCCGCTACTGGAAACAACAAGGCTTTGCTGGCAAACAAACAACGCCACGAGGTAAAGGAGGCTGGGGGGTAGATAATCGCACTAATGGTCGCACCAGCACTCAAGAAGTAGATCCTGGACAGTTTTCCAACTTTGAGGACTTTATTAATCAAGTCATTGGTGTAGGTGGTCGTAAAGCAAGTAAAAACGGGACAAATACTGCTAGCAGCACCAAGGAAGATCCGTTTCGTTCCACCAATACAAAAGTTCAATATACAGTCAACCCCCGCCCCACCCGCCGCGATATAGAAGCCAGATTGACCTTACCATTAGAAAAAGCTTATCAAGGTGGCAGTGAACGCATTCGCTTGGAAGATGGGCGATCGCTAGAAGTTAATATGCCTCCAGGTATGGTAACAGGTCAAACTATCCGCTTGCGGAACCAAGGTATTGGCGGCGGCGACCTATATTTAAAAATTACCGTTGAACTTCATCCATTGTTTAAGCTGGAAGGCTCTAATATATTTTGCCAGGTGCCAGTTACTCCTAGTGAGGCAGTTTTGGGAGGACAGGTAGAAGCCCCAACTCTAGATGGCCCAGTGAAAATGACCATTCCCCCAGGAGTGAGGTCTGGTCAAAGACTCCGCTTGGCCAATAAAGGCTACCCCGTCGAAGACGCTAAACGTGGCGATCAATTGGTGGAGATTCAGATAGTTACGCCGAAGAATATTAGTGCCCAAGAACGGGAACTTTATGAAAAATTGCGGCAAGTTGAAACCTTTAAACCCCGCGCTGATTTACTTGGTTAGGGATGAGGAAGTATATCTAGATAAATTAATGATTTGATATCCACTCTAAATAAATAGAAGTTCTATGAACACATTCAAAGAAAGCTACATAGTAGATGAAAAAGGGAATCGCGTTGGAGTAATTCTGGATATAGCAAATTACTATCAACTGCTTGAGGAGTTAGAAGAATTGGAATCAATTCGCGCCTATGAGGCTGCTAAGGCTTCTGAAGATGAGGCTATTCCATTTGAGCAAGCAGTTAGTGAAATTGAGCAAGCTCGTTGATGAGTTACACTATTTCTATTCTACGCCGCGCTCAGAAGGAGTTAGAAGACTTACCTGTTGATGCTTATGAACGAGTCAGGGAGGGTATTCGCGCTCTTGCTGAAGATCCCAGACCACCTGGTTGCTTAAAATTGACTAACCTGGAAGGATGGCGTATCCGAATCGGTAATTATCGTGTGATTTACGAGATTGATGATGAGCAAACAATGATTACTGTTCTTCACGTTGGTCATCGACGCGATGTTTATCGCTAAGTACCCTTTGAGTTAGACATAGGAGACTCGGGTGCTGTGAACTTGAGAGGTTTACAATAAATAATAGAAAAAACGCGATCGCAAGGTGACTCAAACAGCCGTGAATCACAATGGGGCAATGTCACAAAGCAGTAAACCCACTTATTACTCCCTGCTAGGATTGCATCCCTCGGCATCGGTAATCGATATTCGTCGTGCTTATCGAGAACTGAGCAAACGCTATCATCCTGATACTACAGAGTTGGCTACTGCTGTTGCTACTGCTAAATTCCAGCAAATCAACGAAGCCTACGCCACCCTTAGCAGCCCAGAACGACGCTTAAGCTACGATATAAAAATTGGCTATTCCCGCTTTGGGGTCATTCAAGCACCCCCCGACTTGAACCATCCCGTCTCTGGTTCCCACGACTGGTCTAAATCAGCTTACCTCGATGCCAGCGATCGCCCCCTCTCTTCTGGCGAAATATTTGTTTTGTTTATTTTAGTATTGACCTTTGTGGGTTGTCTGCTGCTAGCGATCGCCATTGGCTTAACTCGCGGTGATGCTGCTTTTCAAACGCAACTGCTGCAACCACCTCCATCTATACAACACCAGATTACTAACTTTTCGCCACCCACTGCCCTGAGTGGAATTAAAGATTAAAATTAAAAAATATTTTTGTTGATTATTCCTAAGTAGAATTTTGTATTGCTTATGTCTCTTCTTCCCTCGGAAACCCCTTTATATAACCATCCTCTGCCGCAAATTGAGCAGTGGCTAAAAAACCAAGGCTGTCAACAAGATGAAACACAGCGGCATTGCTGGCATGTGCAACGTCCCAGTTGGCAAGCTGAACTCTGGCTTGATCTTGAGCAAATTATTGTGCGATATAATATCCAATCTGGAGAAAATCAGCAAGAGATCCAACGCTCGTTCAAGTATTCCCTTAGTCGAGAAGATATAGAACAAGCGGTTTTTTCTGGGCCGTAAATTAGGAATTGGGCATTGGGCATTGGGCATTGGGCATTGGGCATTGGGCATTGGGCATTGGGCATTGGGCATTGGGCATTGGGCATTGGCATGGGTTATTCTCTTTGTCCCCCTGTCTCCCTTGTCCTCCTCATCCCCAGTCCCCAGTCCCCAATCCCTAGACTTTGCCAAACCGCCGCTCCCTTTGCTGATAGGCACACAAAGCACGATGAAACTCAGTACGGTCGAAATCTGGCCAGAGAGTTTCTGTTATGTACATTTCTCCATAAGCCATTTGCCAGAGAAGGAAATTTGAGAGGCGCATTTCTCCACTGGTACGGATCAGTAAATCTGGGTCTGCAATTCCTGCTGTGTAGAGATGGCTCTCAAACACTTTTTCATTAATTTCATGAGGTTGTAGTAGACCTTGTTGGACTTTTTCGGCGATCGCTCGGCAAGCTTGTAAAATCTCCTGCCGTCCCCCATAATTGGTTGCGACTGTAAACCGGATACCGGGATTGTTGCTAGTTTCTTCCATAGAACGAGAAATCTCTCGTTGGAGCGATCGTGGTAGAGCCTGCAAATTTCCCACAAACTGAATTTGAACATTCTCTTCTACCATTTCCCGTAGTTCTTGGCGCAAGACTCTTTGGAACAGGGTCATCAAAAAATCTACTTCTTCCTGCGGCCTTTTCCAGTTCTCTGTCGAAAAAGCGTAAGCTGTCAGCGCCTGAATTCCCCAATCTTTACAGCAACGCAGCAAATCTTTAAGAGCATCTACACCAGCTTTATGCCCCATAATTCGAGGTAGACCTTGGCGTTTAGCCCATCGACCATTGCCATCCATAATCACCGCAACATGCTTGGGTAGCAGTTCTCGTTTCAAGTCAATGGGCAAATCTTGCAGTTTAGTTTCTTGTACTGTCATTTTTTATCTCGAGAAGCGGTCGATGGTAATCCAAGTAAACGTGAAACTAGTGCTAGTGCCTTCCCACCTATCTGACGAGCTAAACTTAACAGACCTGGAGCGACAGCTTCCCGATCCACCGTTGGAGACAATTGAGCATCTAATGACTCTTTCAGCTTCCTAATCGTCAGTGGTCTATTTAGAGTTCCTCGTTCCGCTAAAGAAATAGAACCCGTTTCTTCTGACACAACGACACAAATGCAATTTTCGACCCGCTCAGTAATTCCCATCGCCGCCCGGTGGCGTGTTCCCAACTGGCGCGAGGCTGTGCGTCCCGAAAGTGGTAAAATTATACCCGATGACACAATCCGCGAACCACGGATCAATGTTGCCCCATCGTGTAACAAAGTTTTCGGTTGAAAAATTGTCTGTATCAGTTCCTTAGAAACTTCTGCATTTAGCTTTACTCCAGGCACAGAAAAATCTCGCTCATCAATTGGACCTGTGGTTTCCAAAATTAGTAAAGCTCCAATGCGGTTTTTTGACAATTCTTTAACAGCCTCTACTATTTCATCAATTACACTATCAGACTTGGGTATTGCCAAACTTGAAGGTTGAAATAACTGGCGGAACTCGCCACGTCCTAGTTGTTCCAAAAACCGCCGAAACTCTGACTGTAAAGCAACTGCCATTGCTACAGCACAACCAATTACCAACTTCTCTAGTACAAAATTTAATAAAGGTAGCCCTAATCTGCTACTTAGTGCTGACGCTAGCATCAAGATAATGAATCCCCGCACCATCCACAGTGTCCGGCGCTCACTAATAATAACTAGTATCATGTATGTCAGCGCCAGAACTAACACAATATCCAGAGTCCCAAGCAGCAAGGACTGTGACCATCCTAGGTTTGTCAGCCATTGCTTCCACCAATCTCTCATGACATCTGGATTACACTTTTGCCTCTAATTACAATTAGTCATTAGTCATTAGGAGCCAGTGCGTTACCAAGAGTTGTTTGCTCGCCGCAAGCCGGCGCTCAGAACTTCTTCTAGCAAAGACGTTGTGCAAACGGAGGGTTCCCCCCGTTGTAGCAACTGGCGTTTATTAATCATTTGTAATAAGTTCTTGGCTAATGACTAATGACCAACAGAGAAGTCAGAGCGGAGGAAGCCTCCGCTGTGAACTTCGGTTTCCGATCAGAACTTCGGGGACAAATGACTAACTCTTTAGTCTCTCTGGTAGGCAATCTTGTCGAATTAAGTCTTGATAAGTTTCGCGTTGCAAAATTAAATTTGCTTCGCCATTCGCCACTACAACTGCTGCCGGTCGGGGTAAGCGGTTGTAGTTAGATGCCATACTGTAATTGTACGCACCAGTTCCCATAACTACGAGAATATCCTGTGGTTCTGTTTTTGGCAGTAAAGCATTTTTAATCAGAATATCTCCTGATTCACAATGTTTACCAGCAATTGTGACGGTTTCTGTTAAAGGAAAAGACATTTTATTGGCAACTACTGCTCGATAAACTGATTGGTAAGTAATCGGGCGGGGATTATCAGACATTCCTCCATCAACTGCTATGTAGGTACGAATTTCGGGAATAACTTTGGATGAACCAATAGTATAGGCAGTGACGCAAGCTGTGGCAATTAGCGATCGCCCCGGTTCACATAGTAACTTCGGCAAAGGCAGATTTTCGACTTCACAAGCTTGTTGAATTACTTCACAAATGGGTTTTACCCATTCTTCAATGCTAGGGGGATCGTCTGATTCTATATACTTAATCCCTAAACCGCCACCAACGTTTAATTCTGTCAGTTTTAAACCATACTTTGCCGCTTCCCGCAACCACTGCACCATAAGAGCAGCTAAATCCCGATGCGGTTGGCGCTCAAAAATTTGAGAACCGATATGAGCATGTAACCCTACGCAGTCAACAGCAGATTGCTTGCTTATAAAACTAAACAGTTCCTCTAGCTGATTCGGATCAAAGCCGAATTTACTATCTAGTTGTCCCGTGCGAATATATTCATGCGTGTGACATTCAATACCTGGAGTTAACCTCAATAGTATCCGAGGATTTTGTAGAAATGTTGTATACAACGTCTCTACAATTTCTACCAAAGTACGTAACTCGTGCCAGTTATCTACCACAATAGTGCAACCGGATTCTATGGCAAAAATGAGTTCTTCACGAGATTTATTATTGTTGTGCAGATAGATTTTATCAGCACTGACACCCGCTTGCAGGGCGGTGTAGAGTTCCCCACCAGATGCTACATCTATTCCTAAACCAACGGAAGCCGCGATCGCACAAACTGCTAAACAATTCCAAGCTTTTGAGGCATACAGTACTTGAGATTCACCGTTGTAGTATTGCTTAAAGCTATCTCGATATTGCTGACAAGCAGTACGCAGGGTTTCTTCATCTAAAATATATAAAGGTGAACCAAACCTTTGAATTAGGGTTGTGACATCACACCCACCAATTTCCAGGAAGTCATGATTATGAACTCTGGCACTCAAGGGTAAAAGTTCTTGATTAGGCGAAAGCTTTGTGTTGGTGCTGGGCTTTTGAGGTAAATACTGATTTCCAGAATGTTTAACCCCAGTGGGGCGAGTCGATACCATAACTATAATAGTTGTCCTTGTTCAAATTACGGGCGTAAGTAAGTCTCCCGATTCCCAGTTTACAAAGGGTTTGTAATCTTATTCAATAAATGTGATTTCATTAGACTTAGAACTTAAATTACTGACACTAGAGCATCTAAGTGCATTGCTAGAACTGGATCAAGCCTGTTTTGGTGGTTTATGGACAATGGATGCCTATCAACGTGAGTTGGACAGTCCCAACAGCGACTTACTGGGTTTATTTTCGCCTCTCTCTAATTCGAGGCTACTGGGAATGGGTTGCTTTTGGTCAATTTTAGAGGAAGCCCACATTACAATTTTGGCAGTTCATCCCCAATATCACCGTCAAGGTTTGGGGCAAGCTTTACTATATTCACTCATAAATACAGCTTGCGATCGCGGCTTGGAGCGAGCTACCCTCGAAGTCCGAGCTTCTAACTCAGCAGCCATATCTTTATACCAAAAATTTGGCTTCAAAACAGCCGGGCGGCGTCGGCGTTACTACCAAGATAACGGTGAGGATGCACTAATTCTTTGGATTTGCGACCTGCAAGAGCCACAATTTCAAGCAACTTTGAAAAATTGGTATACCTTAGTTTGCGATCGCCTCAGCAAATCCTCTTGGCAGTTAATTTTTTAAGAAATTGAGATAAACCCAATATTAAAGGTCGTTTTTTCCTACAGTAGCAAATTTAGCTAAAAATTGATGTAAATTTGTTACTATTGACATCATTTTGAGAATCTTCTGTTGCTCGTCTGTCTTTAGTCAACGTTGGATCGTTAGTTTTTCTCTTCCTCAAGTAACATAAGCGAGATAACAGCAATGTTTGGTAGCTTCTACTTGACAATTGAACATGGTCAGCAAAAAAATGCCATTTTGACACAAATTTTTTATTTAAATAACTTATTTGTATTTTTTTAAAGATAAATAAAAGTTATAACTTTGCTCTAATATTGACATTAAGAAATATATTTGATATTTGTTAATGTTTGGGATGAAATTGACAAACACTCAATACCAGCGGTTAGTTGTTTGTAATCAATGCCAAAAACGCTGGTAAAATCAAGCTCCTCAGTACACTAGCCAAATAGAAGTAATTAATAGTTAGCAATTACCCCATTAACCTGAGTAAGAAGCTTTGGATGTCTATAATCTTTATACAGGCGTCCAAAAGCTTAGCCTGTGCTAAAATCAGCGTACCGGCACGACGCAGGTGATGGGAAAAATGCCATGTTTGAACGCTTCACAGAAAAAGCCATTAAGGTAATCATGCTGGCCCAAGAAGAGGCCCGCCGTTTAGGCCACAATTTTGTCGGCACCGAACAGATCCTCTTGGGTCTGATCGGTGAAGGCACTGGTGTGGCCGCCAAGGTGCTGAAATCAATGGGTGTCAATCTCAAAGATGCTCGAATTGAAGTTGAAAAAATTATAGGACGAGGCTCAGGCTTTGTTGCTGTGGAAATTCCATTTACGCCACGGGCAAAGCGAGTTTTAGAACTATCCTTGGAAGAAGCACGCCAACTGGGGCATAACTACATCGGCACCGAGCATCTGCTGTTGGGCCTAATCCGAGAAGGGGAAGGTGTAGCAGCCAGGGTGCTAGAAAACCTCGGTGTGGATTTATCTAAGGTAAGAACCCAAGTAATCCGCATGTTGGGAGAAACTGCTGAAGTTTCACCAGGCGGTTCATCCGGTCGCACAAAAACCCCGACTTTGGATGAGTTTGGCTCGAACCTCACCCAAATGGCAACAGACAACAAGCTCGATCCAGTGGTGGGACGCGCCAAAGAAATTGAGCGGGTGATTCAGATATTGGGTCGCCGGACGAAAAATAACCCAGTGTTAATTGGGGAACCAGGTGTTGGTAAAACCGCGATCGCTGAAGGTTTAGCATCACGTATTGCCAACAAAGATGTCCCTGACATCCTGGAAGATAAGCGTGTGGTGACGCTAGATATCGGTTTGCTTGTTGCAGGAACTAAATACCGGGGTGAATTTGAAGAACGTCTGAAAAAAATCATGGATGAAATCCGCTCTGCGGGTAATGTCATCCTAGTGATTGACGAAGTTCACACCTTAATTGGTGCAGGTGCAGCAGAAGGTGCTATCGATGCGGCGAATATCCTCAAGCCAGCTTTGGCAAGAGGTGAATTGCAGTGCATCGGCGCGACAACCCTAGATGAATATCGCAAACACATCGAGCGGGATGCAGCTCTTGAGCGTCGTTTCCAACCAGTAATGGTCGGCGAACCCACTGTAGATGAGACAATTGAAATTTTGTATGGTCTGCGCGAGCGCTACGAGCAACACCACAAGCTGAAAATCTCTGATGAAGCATTGGTGGCGGCGGCTAAGTTATCTGATCGTTACATTAGCGATCGCTACCTCCCAGATAAAGCAATCGATTTGGTTGATGAAGCTGGTTCTCGGGTACGCTTGATTAACTCCCAACTGCCACCCGCAGCCAAGGAGTTAGACAAAGAACTGCGTCAGATCTTAAAGGAAAAAGATGATGCAGTCCGCTCTCAAGACTTTGATCGAGCTGGAGAACTGCGCGATCGCGAGATGGAAATCAAAGCAGAAATTCGCGCGATCGCTCAAAGCAAAACCAATGCAGCTGGCACAGAAAGCGAAGAACCCGTAGTTACAGAAGAAGACATTGCCCACATTGTCGCCTCCTGGACTGGGGTGCCGGTGAACAAACTCACCGAATCTGAATCTGAAAAGCTGCTGCACATGGAAGACACCCTACATCAGCGTCTTATTGGCCAAGACGAAGCTGTGAGGGCAGTTTCACGGGCAATTCGCCGTGCTCGTGTCGGTTTGAAAAATCCCAATCGACCTATTGCTAGCTTTGTCTTCTCCGGGCCTACTGGTGTGGGTAAAACAGAGTTGGCGAAGTCATTAGCATCTTACTTCTTCGGTTCCGAAGAAGCGATGATCCGCTTGGATATGTCGGAATACATGGAGCGTCATACCGTCAGCAAGCTGATCGGTTCGCCTCCTGGTTATGTTGGTTATAACGAAGGCGGTCAACTAACCGAAGCCGTGCGGCGACGTCCTTACACTGTGGTGCTCTTTGACGAAATCGAAAAAGCACACCCCGATGTGTTCAACATGTTGCTGCAAATTTTGGAAGACGGTCGGTTAACCGATGCTAAGGGACGCACGGTGGACTTCAAGAACACCTTGCTGATTTTAACTTCCAATATTGGTTCTAAGGTAATTGAAAAAGGCGGCAGCGGTATCGGCTTTGAATTCTCCGGAGAAGATGCGAGCGAGTCAACTTACAACCGGATTCGCTCTTTGGTGAACGAAGAACTCAAGCAGTACTTCCGTCCAGAGTTCCTCAACCGACTCGATGAAATTATCGTCTTCCGTCAGTTGAGCAAGCCAGAGGTGACACAAATCGCCGAAATTATGCTCAAGGAAGTGTTTGGTCGTCTGACCGAAAAAGGTATCACCTTAGAAGTCACCGATCGTTTCAAAGACCGCTTAATCGAAGAAGGTTACAGCCCCAGCTACGGCGCAAGACCTCTGCGTCGAGCGATTATGCGCTTGTTAGAAGATAGCCTAGCAGAAGAAATTCTGTCTGGTCGCATCAAGGATGGCGATACAGCCGTCGTTGATGTCGATGACACTGGCAAGGTTCAGGTAAGTTCTCAACAGCGCCGGGAATTATTACCCCAAGTGGTTGAGTAAGTTTTGAAGTTTGAGGTTTAAATCTCAAATAGAAAATTAGAAAACGGTAGAGTGTTTATTGCTCTACCGTTTTTTTGACTCTCTGAGGCGAAAAATTATTTATATTAATTGTTAGATATTTTACGAACTCTTTTGTATATCTCTTGTACAAACCAGGATATTGCTTTTTGGATAGTCTCAAAATTTTCGCTTGAATAGTATAATTGCTTTGCATAAGGCCCCAATTCATTTAGTTGTGAATTTAAATCAGATTTACTACCATGAGTCTTTAAAGCTCTTAATTTATTCATATTCATTATTGTCAAAAAATTGTCTTTTAGATGCTGCGTTTCCATATAGTTAGGTTTAATAATTTCAAAAAATATCTTAACTGATGCAGGAAGGCTTTGCTTTCGGATTTTTTCTATGTTTTTTCTATCAATGTAGATGCCACCAATGTTTTTTAAATTTTCTGATTTGATGGCAGAATTTGGCACAGTTACACATATTTGCGGTAAATCCCAGTTACTATTTTTTCGCTTATTATAAGATGATTGCACTCTATTATAAGCTTCTAAAAATGATTTATTATTTTCATTAATATATTTATATTCTTCATCAAAAAGAACTTCGATTGCAGATTCTAAAGTATTACGAGCAGACTCACAAAAAGTTGTAATCTGCTTTTTATCTCGGCATTCAGCCATATCTTTACTATATTTTTTTAAGTTATCAACCCAAGATGAATAATTTGTATCCGTTATATATAAATAATCAATATAATATTTATCTGGTATCTTTGACTGTTTCTGAGTTTTTTGGAAATTTTCTTTATCAGTGTTAATTGTAATGTTATCAATTGATTTATTAGTTAATGCTTGTGTTTCAGATAACTTAGAAATTTGCTCTGATAGTTGATTTATGTTACTAGAAAAATTCTCATTTAATCTAATAAATTGACAATTTATTTCATTAGATAATAAATAAATATTACTTTTTAGGTCTTGAATTTCTTGTTTTAATTCTTCATCCATATAATATCCAGCATTGTGCATTTAGACAATTTACTGAGGTTTACTAATTTTAGTATAAAGCTCTAAATATTTTTTATAGATAGAATCATTTCTTCCCTTAACCATACCAATAAACTCTATTTTGCCCCGAAGTACTTGTTTAAAATTTTGTTTATACTTGGCGGGTAATCTGCTTTGAGATTCATGCTTTTCTTGATACTCTTTTTCCACAGCCTCAAGCCCAAATTTAGCCCAAGCATGAAGCATAGCACGAACCTGACGCACATACCTTCGGTCAACATTAGGAAATAGATTAGTCGTTAATCCCGTTACTTCTTGATGATTACCTTTGACTTGCAGTCGATTTTTATGATTATTTACCTCAAATCCGTTCTCATCAATAATTGATATTAATCTATTACCAATAAAAATTTTATTTACATCTTCTTGACCTACTATATATGCTAATTGTTCAGGGAACTTAGGTAAAGTTGTTGAAAAAGTAATATCATCTGCATACCTTGTATAAGTCGCTTTGTACTCTTTAGCTAAACGTTGCAATTGACTATCCATCTTGGCACAAATCATATTAGTCACGGTGGGTGAAGTTGGTGCGCCTTGAGGTAACTGATTGTTATGACAACAAATCTGAGCTAAAACTGTCGCTACATCTGGATGCAAACCATAGGGTGCAGCCATAAACATACCCCGGACTCGACCAAAATTAATCGACGAAAAAAAATCAGTTAAATCAAGATTTAGAACATAGCGTTTTTTAGTATGAGCTTGAGCATTAGTTACAATGTTTTTTCCCCTCACAAACCCATGCACTGATGGTTTTATCTCATACACTGTTTGTAAAACTTGATTAAGTTTTTTCTGAATAATTTTAAGTGCAGTTATCGGAGTTGATATCTGACGAATACCACCAGACTTTTTAGCTATCTCAAAAGTTATATAACGTTTGTCAGATTCAACAAGATATATATGATAAACAAGACGAGAATAGGAAACCTCTAAAAGGTCAGCTATATCCATTGGTTGTTTGAGAGAGTAAAATTTCTCTCGTAAAGATTCGGGGCTATCTGCAAGAAGCAACTGAGAGTTTTTTTTCACTTTGTCCCCTGAGTTATCCTTAATCAGCTATCCTTTGAGCGATGTAACAGCCATATTTAGATTTAGCCTTGACACAGATATCATGCTAATTTCTACAATTGGAAATAAAAAAATATCACTTGCGGGTGTATTCTCGCCTATTCGGATAAGGATCAAGAGGCAATTTAGAAGACTAAAAACCTCGTAAAGCTGACCGTGAAATACACCGTCGCAGGATCAACAACGGAAATCAATACTTATTCCCGCAAGTGATTGAAGTGGTTTGTCTAAGAAATCATTGCTTACAACTGATTCAGACTTACCTTTAGGTAATTTT
Source organism: aff. Roholtiella sp. LEGE 12411 (assembly GCF_015206995.1). Lineage (GTDB taxonomy): Bacteria > Cyanobacteriota > Cyanobacteriia > Cyanobacteriales > Nostocaceae > Komarekiella. The sequence continues at coordinate 21,803 of NZ_JADEXR010000055.1, forward strand.
ACAGGCAAATGGTCTCAAAGTATTAGGTGAAAATAACTAAATAAGTGGTAGGTTGGGCTGAACAATAAAGAAATCCAACAAATTACATTGGTAGCGTTGGGGTTTCGTGCCTCAGACCAACTTATATAAATTTTTGTTCTTATCGTAATTGTGGAATCTAGCTGTTTTCAGTGTAAATCCTGGAAATACAAAACACTTAACCCTTAATCATGAGTGGAATTAATCGTCAAATTAGCCTTGACGTTAGACAAGTTGCCAAGCACATAGCAGGTACACCTCAAAGTCAAAGACTTCTCAAACGAGGACTTGCCGCTCATGTATTTAACGATGAACCTACAATGAATAGAGTTACTCAAGCCATAATAGAAAATGGGCAGTTCACAGGAATGATTCGAGGATATGACCGTTATGGGATGTTTTTTAATGAACCAATAGGTTATAGAATCAGTCCAGATGGTAGCCGTATTCTACTTTACTATGGGGAGATAAAAATTAATGCAGACGACCAATACCACATCATCCCCCGCACAAGACCTAGTGAAGAATAACTGGGAATTTACAGAAGTATGGATAGATGCAATGTTATCCCCTCCGTACATTCTTTTATTGCTTTGTGACAGTGAGCAAAACTGTAAAATTTATGACCCAGCGCAGGGTTATAAAATTGTATTTTCTAGTAATGACTATAATGCAGCCAAGTTATGGTTACTAGAAGATGAGTATGAACCAATTGAAGGTAGGCTTTTAGCTGCGGAATTCGCCTAAGTTCCTTGAAAGTTATGAGAGATTAGCTGGCTAATTTTGATCCAACAGTGGGAGCAGAAATTAAAAAAATCCGACCTGCTGTGGTGGTAATCTCCGATGGTGTTGGTAAATTACCTATTAAATTAGTCGCACCAATCACTGACTAGAAGGAATATTACACTGGCAATATCTGCCATATCAAAATCGAAGCAGATACTAAAAATAGTTTGACAAAAGCTTCTGCTGTAAATGTTTTACAATTGCGCGGTATGGATGTGCAAAGATTCATCCATAAAATTGGAGAATGTTCGACTGAAATTATGGAGGAAATAGCTACAGCTGTTGCTGCGGTAGTTGAGTATTTTTGATAAATCGTTTTTGTTTCTTTCGCTATGGCAGGTTTATCAGCAATCCTTTAAAAAGGCTAAATACGTTGATTTAACTTACGCGATCGCACACAATTATCTATTGACATAGAATCAACATAAATCAGGAATTAAGGAGTAACTCGTTATCTCTCTCTACCAGCCGGTGACTGTTTTTTTAAGAGAAGGAGGCAAAACTGAAAATAAGCTAGAACCTTGCTTTATAATTGCAGCAATAAAGATTAGGAAATTTAATAATCTATCTAGTAGTCCTAATCTTCAGCTTATATCGCCTTAGCAGGTTATAGTTTATGCACACTAGTTTTGCTTAATTTTGGTAGATGCGATAAGTGTATTACTAATATTTGTATGGGTTGATGTAAAACCCAGCTTGCTTACAAGTATACCTTTAACGCCAAAATAATCAAGGTATTTGTCCCACTTTTTGAATTGGCTGAAAACCTCTATGACTCCTCACGAAAGTGATGCAAAAGAAGCTACCGCGTCATCAAAAGTATGGCGTGATTGGCAAGAAAATCTGACTCTAATTGCGATCGCCTTGTGTTTGGCACTCCTGATCCGGACTTTTATTGCCGAACCTCGTTATATACCTTCTGACTCAATGTTACCTACCTTACATACGGGCGATCGCCTGGTAGTGGAAAAAATATCCTACCGTTTTCACTCTCCCATAACTGGCGATATTATTGTTTTTCAGCCCCCCGCAGAACTACAACGTCGGGGATATCCCAAAGACCAAGCCTTCATCAAGCGGGTAATTGGTAAGCCTGGAGAGGTAATTGGTGTTGCTTCAGGCAAAGTATATCTCAACGGTCAACCCTTACTAGAAGATTACATTGCTGAACCACCAAATAAGCCTTTCCTACCAGTGAAAGTCCCTGAAGACGAGTTTTTTGTTATGGGTGATAACCGCAACGATAGTAACGATTCTCGCTACTGGGGCTTTTTACCTAGTAAAAATATCATTGGTCGAGCAACATTTCGTTTTTGGCCTCTCGACCGCATTGGGTTCATTTAAAGAGTTTGGAGTTATTTGAATTTAAAACTTATAACTCCCCAAACTTAAAACCTTAAATAATACATCAGCTGGGCGATCGCATCACCAGGAAGTTCCAGTCGTCGCTGGAAATCAACTAGATTACGGTAAGGCCCAGCTGATAGCCGATTTTGCACCACTGCTTGGGCTAGAGAAAAATCTATAAATGGAATTTGTGCTAACTTCTCAACTGTTGCAGTATTCGGGTTAACTAAAACCGTAGAATTAGCTAGCGATTCGTCATCATAGTAACTAAAATTTAGCAGTGGCTTTAGTGGCTCTAGCCGCAGTAACGGCATACTCAAAGCCGCAGCGATATCTTCAATACAGTAAAATTTAACACCGGAACGTGAAAGTTCTACAAGCGATCGCGCTTGGTGAATTGACAAACCAGGTAAGCGCAACCAATCATCTACAGTTGCTTGATTGGCATCAATGCGGATACCCAGTACTGCCGCTATCTGAATTTCTTCCCCAGATTGTAGCCGATAGTAAGGATCTTTGAGCAGCTGGGCACGGAGCTTTTGCAACTTGGGGTTCAAAGGTAGCCAATTGTTCATGATTGTCGCTTGCGTCAAGAAATCTGGTCTAGCAGCTGGCGGCGCTTTTGCTCAAATTCGTACTCTGAAATTAGTCCATCCTGTCGGAGACCATCTAACTCACGCAAGGCGTTAGCCACCACTCCTACCTGATTGCTTGTCTGCTGTGAGTTTCTTGTTGCTGACTTGCCTAAATTAAAATTACGGTCAAAAGCTTCTTCGTCTTGGGCTAAGTACCAAACCCCCTCAATAGCACTAGCTACCTTGGGGATTGGTGTCCAGGAAAGCAAAACATACAACAGACCCCACAGCGGTTGTCCCAGATAGAATTTATGTAACCCTGAAATTGTTAGCGTACCGGAAAGAGCTAAAATAGCGGCGACGCTTCGGCTTTTGCGCTTAGTCAACATATTCTCAACAAATTTACCACTACCACAATTCCTAAGACAGCCATAGTAGCAAAGCACCTTGATAAATTAAGCATTACAGAATTCCTACTGACCAGCAAGCATATAAATCTATTCTAGTTAACTACTAGTCGTCAAAGAAAAATTGGGTAGTAGAGGTTATTCTTAGTTGACGCTTTAGCGCTAAACCACCAATTACAAACTGATCATATTAAACTTGACAGACTATCTCACCCTATTCTTCAGATTTTGGTGGAGTGACTCACGATTGAGTTAATATCAAGCTTACTTATGTACAGCTATAGGACTAATATTTGATTTTTGAAAAAAATTCAGTACACCACTAAAACCGAAGCTTGTTCCCTTTGTTAGTCCCCTAGACTAAAATAAAAATATAAGTAAAACTATTAAGCTACTGAGTGTAATGCCTCAGTTTAATATCAGCAATATGGGATTTTTCGATTCTGAGATAGTTCAGCAAGAGGCAAAACAGCTGTTTGATGATTATCAAGCGCTGATCACACTTGGTAATAATTACGGTAAATTTGACCGCGACGGCAAAAAGCTGTTTATTGAGCAAATGGAAGCCATGATGGATCGGTATCGCATCTTTATGAAGCGCTTCGAGCTGTCAGAAGATTTTATGGCACAAATGACTGTACAGCAACTTAAAACTCAATTAGGTCAGTTTGGTGTTACCCCGCAACAAATGTTTGACCAAATGAACTTCACCCTACAACGGATGAAAGCTGAGTTAGAAGCACAGTCTTAAAGGGGAGTGGGGACTAGGAACTGGATAAACTATTTTTTGATACCCAATACCTAATACCCAATCACCAATCTGTCTAATTTGCCTTGGGGCGAGGAAACTTTGAAGGTGGCTTGAAATTTTCTGCTGGTACATTCTTGAGTGCTTTTTGCATAAAATCACGCCAGACAGGGGCAACCATGCCACCACCCGTCGCACCACTAGCTAACTGTCTGTTGTCGTCTCTCCCCACCCAGACAGCAGTTGTTAACTGAGGCACAGTACCAACAAACCAAATATCCTTTTCTGAGGATGTTGTTCCCGTCTTGCCAGCTGCTGGACGGCCGATAGCGGCCCCTTTACCTGTACCATCAGTCATTACTGTTCGCATAACGTCGATAATTGCTGCCGATGCCCAAGGGTCAAGAACTAGCTGAGGTTTAGGTGTGTTGTCTAGCAACACGTTGCCACTACTATCGGTTACACGGACAATTACCGTTGGTGGCGATTGCCAGCCATAATTGGCAAAGGTAGCATACGCACTAGCCATTTCTAGAGGTGTAACGCCAATTGCACCCAGAGGTAATGAAGTCACCGGTTCCATCGGACTCATAATTCCTAAAGTGCGGCAGATTTCTACCACTTTATTCATCCCCACACTCTTACCAACCTTAATCACAGGGATATTGCGTGACTGTGATAGCGCTGTGCGAATTGACATTGCACCACTAAAACCACCATCATAGTTTTTTGGATAGTACCAACCGTCACCATCTCGGTAGCTAACTGGAGCATCTACCACCGTTGTGTTTGGCGTAAATTTACCACTAGCAAAAGCAGTATAGTAGACAAACGGTTTAAAAGAAGATCCTGGTTGACGCTGAGCTTGGGTTGCCCGATTGAACTCGCTGGTTTTAGAATCTACGCCACCCACCAGTGCTTTGATAAAATGGGTGCGCGGATCAATTGCCACCAGGGCCATCTGATTCTTAGATAACCCCTGACCAACAAGTGATTTATGCCATTTGCTGACAGTTTGCTCCGCCATTCGTTGGAAATCAGCGTCAACAGTTGTTTGTACGCGCATTCCACCTTTTAGCAGTGCATCACGCCCAAACTTTTTAGCTAACTCATGTGCTACCGCATTGGTAACATAAGGTAGGGCACTACCTTGAAAAGACTTAATTTTACCAAGTTTGATTTCTTGCTTGAGAGCATCATCGTATTCTTGCTGGTTGATCCAGTTCAATTCCAGCATCCGTCCCAGCACTTCTTTTTGTTTCTGTTTTGCCAGCTTCATGCTTACAAACGGGCTAAATTCCTCCGGCGCTTGGATCAAACCTGCCATCATTGCCGACTCGCCCAAGTTTAAATATTCCGCTGACTTGTTAAAGTAACTACGCGCCGCCGTTTGTACACCATAGTTGTTATGACCCCAATAAACTTGATTGAGGTACATTTCTAAAATTTGATCTTTGCTGAGAATTTGCTCTAACCGAATTGCTAGCACACCCTCTGCTATCTTCCGGGTAAAAGCACGTTTGCGAGTCAAAAACAGGTTTTTCACCAACTGCATGGTGACAGTAGAACCACCTTCTCTCACTCCACCGGCTGCCCAGTTAACTACCACAGCACGTCCAACGCCAACAGGGTTAATACCGTGGTGATCGTAGAAGTGACTATCTTCGCTTGCTAGTACCGCTCGTTTTAAATTTGGGGAAATTCTATCTAGGGATGCTACTTCTCGATTAGCTTCCCCGTGAATGCTCGTTAATAGTTTGCCCTTAACGTCATAGATGTAAGTCGTTTCTGAGGGAAAGAAGTTACGTAGTTGTCTGACATCTGGCAAATTACGGAAACTAACGGCTAAACCAACAAGTCCTCCGGCTACAATGGAACTTGCCAGCATAGTAATTGACAGGAGAGTGCCGCCAGTTACCTGACCTACTCCTTTCAAAAACTCAAAACCTGATGAAGCCCGACGTTGTGGCTGCTTATCTTCAAAAGTCCTAGACGAAGACACGGCTATTACACTTCCTCACTTGTAAATATAACTGTAATTCATTCAGCGAAGCAAGGCGGTTAATTTTTTGCAATTATAGTAGTTTGGCAGATGAGAGAGTGGATAAATTGCTGGTGAATATAACTAACTTAACTTCTAGAGTGCAAAGCATAGCTAATAGTGAATCTCCTAGTATGGCGCAAAATTTTGCTTGGCTGCGTCGTGGTGTAGTGGAAGTCTTTCCTCAACCGGTTGATGCTGACAGTGAAAGTGAAAGTTTAGAAAAGCGCTTACTGACTACAAACCAGCCCTTAAGGGTCAAATACGGAATTGATCCTACAGGTGCCGACATTCATTTCGGTCATAGCATACCAATGCGGAAACTGCGAGCGTTTCAAGATGCAGGCCATACAGCAGTTCTAATTATTGGCGATTTTACAGCGCGTATTGGTGATCCGACGGGTAAATCTGAGGTGCGCCGTCAGCTTACAGAAGCAGACGTAGCCCAAAATGCCCAGACTTATCTTGATCAAGTACGCCCTATCTTGGATTTTGACACACCAGGAAGGTTAGAGGTGCGTTATAACTCCGAATGGCTATCCCAGATGGATTTAGGGAAAATCTTGGAGTTACTATCCACGATGACGGTAGGGCAGATGTTAGCCAAGGAAGGATTTGCAGAACGCTATAGAAAAGAGAATCCAATTTTCATCCATGAGTTCCTTTACCCGTTGATGCAGGGTTTTGATTCTGTCGCGGTTGAGGCAGATGTGGAATTAGGAGGCACTGATCAGAAGTTTAACATCGCTGTGGGTAGAGATTTACAACGTCATTTTGGTCAAAAGCCTCAGTTTGGGATGCTGCTGCCGATTTTGATTGGCACAGATGGAGAGCAAAAAATGTCCAAGTCTCTAGGTAATTATATTGCCTTGTCGGAACACCCCGCCCAAAAGTATCAGAAGTTACAAGGAGTTCCTGATCAACTGCTGGAGCAGTATTTTGAACTGTTGACGGATTTAGCTTTGGACAAATTGCCAGAAAATCCGCGCGATCGCCAAACACTTTTGGCATGGGAAGTTGTTAGACAATACGATGGCGAACAAGCAGCCAATGAGGCAAAAGTTGCAGCACAAAGCGGTGGTAAAGAAGGTGCTGTTCCAGAATTTTCTTTAGCTAGCGTGCCGCAGTTTCCCGCAAAGTTAGCGTATATTCTTAATGCCACTGGCTTGTGCAAAAGTACGGGTGAAGGAAAGCGGAAAATTCAAGAGGGTGGTGTGCGCTTAGATGGCGATCGCATTACCGATGTTGATACTAGTTTCGCTTCTCTTGCTGATTTACAGGGCAAAGTCTTACAAGTTGGTAAAAATAAGTTTGTGCGTTTAGTGCCTTGAATGGGGAATGGTGGGTGAGATACAAATGAATGCAGAGCAAAAAATTATTGTGCCTTTGGACGTGGGTGATGAAGAGAGTGCGATCGCCCTTATTGATCAACTTCCGCAAATCGGTTTCTGGAAGGTTGGTTTAGAGTTGTTTACCAGCACTGGGCCGAAAATTCTGGAATTGCTAAAGTCTCGACAAAAGCGCATTTTCTTGGATTTAAAATTTCACGACATCCCTAACACTGTTGCTGGTGCTTGTCGAAGTGCAGGTCGTTACGGTGTAGATTTACTCACAATTCATGCTACATCTGGTAAAGATGCCTTAAAAGCGGCAACTGAGGCAGCGCAGGAGGGGGCTGCACAAGCAGGTGTGAAACCACCTAAATTAATTGCTATTACCCTGCTGACGAGCATTTCTGCTAGGCAACTGGCGTTTGATTTGAAGATTCCTTTAGAATTGCCAGAATACGCCCTAGAAATGGCATTGCTGGCGCAAGAGATGGGCTTGGATGGGGCGGTTTGTTCGCCCCAAGAGGTGGCGCAGTTGCGGCAAACTTGTGGAGATGATTTTCTCTTAGTTTGTCCAGGAGTACGACCAAATTGGGCAGACAAAGCTGATCAAAAGCGATCGCTCACCCCAGTGCAAGCTATCCAAGCTGGTGCAGATTACTTGGTGATTGGGCGTCCCATCACTGCTGCAAGTGATCCTGAGCTAGCCTGGAAAAGGATTTCTGAGGAGTTAACTGCGATCGCATGAATGCAGAAGTCAGAAAGAAAAATTATCGTTTGTGGTTTGTAACTTGTGGCTTCTGGTTTTTAATATCAAATAGCCTTAATCCAGCTTTCTCGAAAAACCTCACTCCTAACTCTGTGTTGGCACAGAAGCAAAACATCAACAGTGACGTTAAGCCTTTGTGTTCTGGGCAAAATTTAGAAACATTAACTACTCAGTTAATGCGCGATTTACCTAGTTACGCTAATCGTGCCAGTCAACGCGCCCGCCGCCTTAGTAGAAAAAGTGATGTTTACAGCTATATGCTAGTGGCAGGAAAACCTGATTTTAATCCTTTGCCGCTTAACTCTGAAGAACATAGCGCAGATGCACCTAAAAGCTCTGCATCAGGAGTTGAGCAGATTTTCTTTACTACCTTAGAGCGGCAGTACATAAACAAGAAAGCGTTAGAATTGCAGCAATTTCACTGGCTGTTGTTGACTAAAACTAAAAGTGGTTGGCGTTTAGTAATGATGTTTACCCAAACAGGTGCTTATCCAAAACAACAACCACCATCGCCTCCAAGGGATAGTAGTAATGGTGCGATCGCCCAAGCTGTTAAAGCTTGGTTACGCGATTGTCAGGCAGGAAGTGTGCGGATACGTTCTGGGAATTTGGGAGTTTAATTGTAACTGCCTAGCTCAGTTAGAGCTACTACTACCGGAATCACAGCTACTGCTACTACCGGAGTCATAGCTACTACCGGAATCACAGCTACTGCTGCTACCGGAGTCATAGCTACTGCTGCTACCGGAGTCATAGCTACTACCGGAATCACCAACATACCAACTACTGTTGCTGTTACTAGAAGAACTACCAGAGTTGCCCTGACGCTTTCTACGGGAACTGTTTCTAGAAGGTGAAGCAGCACCTATGATGAGAGCGATAAAACCCAGTACAATTAGTAAGGATATGATTAAACTCAACATGATTCTTCTCCTGTGGCAATTTTTTCAAGATTAACAAGCTGATGAAAGTCTCAATATAGACTTCACTGCTATCAACTGTTTTTCCAGATTTTATGAAAGTTGTCAGGCACTACCTGGATATCCTGCCACATCAGCCTAAGAAGATGTTTGAATTTCCTGGATTTCATCGAACTTAGCACGCACTGCTTGAATATCTTGCCACATCAACCATTTGGGCGCACCTCTTTCTTTAGAAGGGTTACGTAGCAAGTAGGAGGGGTGAAAAATTGGCATACACAAACGTCCTTCCCACTCTAGCCACTGTCCGCGAATTTTCGTAATTGCCCGCTTATCACCAGTCAATCCTTTGAGCGCACTTGCACCTGTCAACAGAATTATTTTCGGGTTAACTAAACGAATTTGTTCTAGTAAATAGGGTTTACAAGCCGCCATCTCTTCAGTAGTAGGAACTCGGTTTTCTGGTGGGCGGCATTTATTAATATTGGCAATGTATATGTCATTCTCAGTAGACAGATTTACAGATGCTAAAATTTTCTCTAGCAATTGTCCTGATTTGCCTACAAATGGTAAACCAGTTTCGTCTTCATTTTGACCTGGTGCTTCTCCCACAATCATGATTGGTGCTTTAAGATTGCCACGTCCGACAACAGCATGAGTCCGAGTGTCTCCCAATGCACAACGATGACACTGATTACAATGCTGTGCCAACTGGGTCATGCTGGAATAAGTTCCGGGATGGATAGGAATTTTAGCGTCTGTGGGAATCAGCTCTTGTTGGTTAAAAGTTGAGTCGTCGAAGAGGCTGAGTTGGGTTTCGCTGCTCATGAAAATTAGGATTTTGGCGTCAGGCACCAGCTGTTTAATCTGAGTTAAATATGGCTCTGGTTGGAGATTTTTCAGAAATAGATAATATTTGCACAAGTCTTATTGTATCAGTTAATTTGAGCCAAAATTCAGTCATGATAAAAGCAATGCCGTCCTAATATGCTGGGGGAAAACATGTCACATACCTCGCTTTTTGCCGATCGCACCCATGCAGGTGAGGAATTGGCGCGAGTGATTCATGATGTTTTGGCTCAGCAAACTATTGAATCTGGGGTAAAGCCTGTACCAATTGTCTATGCTTTGCCGAGAGGAGGTGTTCCAGTAGCAGCACCAATAGCGAGCCTTTTGGGTTGTCCATTGACAATAGTTGTAGCGAAAAAAATTAGCCATCCAGATAATCCAGAGTTAGCCATTGGTGCAGTAACTACCTCCGGGAATGTTCTCTGGACTCAGCAAAAGCTATTTCGCCCCAACGATGATTTGCAGTGGCGGGAAGTAGCTTTAAATCAAGCGATCAACCAAGCTAAGTTTCTTGAGGCTCAATTAATTCTTGCTTGTCCGCAGGTGCATCCAGAGGGAGCTACGCTGATTTTAGTTGATGATGGCATTGCCACAGGGATGACAATAGCGGTGGCAGCAAGTGCTATCAAAGCGCTTTCCCCAGCAGCCGTTTGGCTATGCACTCCAGTAGCACCCCAAAAATTGCTACCTTGGTTGAGTCAGTGGTGCGATCGCTTAATTGTCTTGGAAACACCAGAACACTTCTGGAGTGTGAGTAATTTTTATACGGAATTTCCTCAAGTAGACACAGTAGAAGTTATCATGTATCTCCAGCAACAAAAGAGCACGGAGGAGTGAAAGTAATTTTAATTGTAATTTTAAATTTTGAACTTTAATTTAAATTGTGAATTATTCATTTTGCCCCTCTCCCCCTACTCTTATTCCCCTCTTTTTTGATTAACTATTTGGAGACATTTACTGCTGGTATTGCATTGCTTTAGCGTAATCGCCTAAAGCGTAGCAAGCGACTCTGAGACTAGCAAGGGCTTGTTCTTCACTGCGGCGATCTTTGATAGCCCTAGCTAACAGTAAACGTTCTTCATAATATAAAATCGCTTTGGTATAGTCACCCAAAGCTTCACAAGCAACTCCTAAACTACCTAAAGATTGTTCTTCGCTGCGCTTGTCTTGAATTTCTCTAGCCAATTGCAAACGTTCTTCATAATACTTAATGGCTTTGGCATAATCCCCTAAAGCATAGCAGGCATTACCCAAATTCTTTAACACTTGAGAAGCACTGCGAACATTTTTTAAGGAGCGTGCTAGTACTACACACTGTTCATAATAGGCGATCGCTTTTGGGTAATTGTCCAAAGCATACCAAGTATTGCCCAGATTCTTTAGTACCTGTTCTTCCCCCCAGTTGTCATTGAGTTCTCGCACAACTTCTAAACTTTGTTGCTGATACTCAATTGCCTGTGTAAAATTGCCCAAAGCCTTATACACCAATCCCAAATTATTTAGTGCTGCCACTTGACTACGGTTATCTTGCAGCTGCTGTGTTATTTCCAAACACTTTTCCAGAAACTCAATTGCTTTTTTATGGTTATTTAAGTGACGATAAGCATTACCCAAATGCGAAAGCACTTGCATCTGCACCGCCAAGTTTGAGGTATCCTTGATCAAGGATAAACACTCATGAGAATAGGAGATAGTACTTTTGTAATCTCCTGCGGTGTAAGTTACCAATCCTAAAAAAGAAAGCACTTGTGCCTGTTTTTGCAAATCTCCAACTGTCTGAAACATCTCTAGAGATTGCTGTAATAACTTTATCGCCGCTATGAATTCACCAGCCTGTTGCTGTTGAATTCCTTGGTGCATTAGCTTAGGGACTTCCAGAAAATAAAATATAGAAATGTCTCCGTATAGGAATCATTATTATTCTCATACGGATAGGGGGTAGGGAAGGGGTCAGCTATCGGCTGACCCCTTCCC
>NZ_JADEXR010000300.1 GCF_015206995.1 aff. Roholtiella sp. LEGE 12411
TTGACATACTCACCTGCCTGAAGGCGAGGTGATTCTTGACGCTTCGTTGACAGATGCTACCGGAGTAGTCTTATCCCGTCTCTGCGTCCGTTTAGAGTCGTGGCAATGCCCTATCCCGACTTTGTTTATATTTTTGGCTGCGTTCTCATCTCGGTCGTGTACAATTCCACAATTCAAACATTGAACCGACCGAACTTTTAAATCAAGCTTGCCCCACCTGTAACTACAGTCTGAGCAAACCTGACTCGTTGGCTCCCATCTACTAATGACGCGAAAATCACGATTAAATTTCTCGGATTTACCTTCGCACAATGTTCTAAAATCTCTCCATCCTTGAAGACTAATAGCTCTAGCAAGTTTGTGATTTTTAACTAGACCTGATACATTTAAATCTTCCAAAATAATAGTTTGGTTTTCACTAACAATTTTGGTAGATAATTTATGTAAAAAGTCTTTACGTGTGTCTGCTATTTGATTGTGCAATTTTGCAATTTGAATTCGAGTCTTATTCCTACGCCTTGATTCTTTAGGTTGACGAGCTAGTTTTCTCTGAAGTTTACGAATTTTTCTGTCTAAGGTCGAATAATTAGGACTTACAGCTTTTTCGCCGCTACTCATTACAGCAAAAGTTTTAATACCTAAATCTATGCCAATGCTTTGGTTCTTGGCATCAATACTTTGAGGTTCAATCTCTACTACAAAGCTGAGGAAATAACGGTTAGCGCAGTCCTTGATTACCGTAACCGAACTAGGAGCAGAAGGTAATACTCTTGACCAAATAGGACTAATATTCCCAATCTTCGCTAGGTAAACTTGTTTGTCTTGAAATGTGAAGCCTCCTATTCTAAATCGTGCTGATTGCTGATTAGTTTTCTTTTTAAACTTGGGTCTACCTACTTTTCTGCCCTTTCTTTTACCCTTAAGCGAATCAAAAAAGTTTTTGTAAGCAATACCCAAATCCGCAACTGACTGTTGTAATGGAATATTAGAAACTTCAGACAACCACCTACGCTCTGTGGTTTTCTTCGCTTGAGTAATGACTAGCTTCTGCAAGTCATTATTGCTTGGTAGCTTTTCCGACTGTTTGCAGATAGCCAAGGCATCATTCCACACAACGCGAACACAACCAAACAATGATCGCAAACTCTGTTGCTGTTGGTCTGTTGGGTAAAAACGATACTGATACCTTGCTTTCATGCTTAATGCTATAATTGGCCTGCAAAATAATTATACATTGCGAAAAGTCTGTGCGTCCGGGTCTCCCGGCGCAGAACTTTTCAAGAAGGTCTGTATGGAATGACAACTATATATAGAAGAGAAAGACATAGTGTTACAGAATTAAAAATACATTTGGTCTGCGTGACAAAGTATCGACGCAATGTGTTTACATCAGCAAGTCTTGATTTAATCAAGGAGTCGTTTCAGGAGGTTGCCAAAAAAATGAATTTTCAAGTAATTGAGTTTAATGGGGAAGGAAATCATGTACACGCACTGATTGAATATCCACCAAGGTTATCCATCTCTCAGATAGTTAATGCTTTGAAAGGCGTTTCTAGCCGACGCTATGGGCAACAAGGATACAAAAAACCCCATAAAGAATGCGAGTTTGCCGGGGGGATACTCCCCCCGGCAACACGCGCAGCTTTGTGGAGTCCGAGTTATTTTGCTATTTCGGCAGGGGGTGCGCCGCTAGAAGTTCTTAAAGAATATATTAGAAATCAAGAAAAGCCGTCCTAGAAGGACGGGGCTTGAATCCCATTTTTTCGGTCA
>NZ_JADEXR010000301.1 GCF_015206995.1 aff. Roholtiella sp. LEGE 12411
AGACCAAAGTCTCAACGGCGGGCTAGCCCCTAAATTCATTTATGGGGGTTAGCCGTTGGCGAATTTATTCGCCGTCAAGTTTCTTTCTGATTTTGGATGTACATCTTCACCGCTTCCAGTGGTGCGCCTCCCACTGTCGAAACAAAATAAGAATTAGTCCACAAAGTAGGTAATCTACTTTTCAACTCTGGAAATTCTAATCGCAAATACCTAGAAGTCGCACCTTTGAATCTCTTCACAACACGGTGTATTCCAAATTGCGGGTCAACTTCTACTAGTAAATGTACATGATCTGGCATTATTTCCATCTCTATAATTTCAACTTTAATGTCAATTGCTATTTGAGCAAGTAACTCTTTCAGTCGAGAGGCGATTGCATTCACAAGCACTGGCCTTCTGTATTTAGGGCAAAAAATAACATGATATTTACACGAATAAACAACATTTTTGTTTGATTTAAACTTTTGCATGGAACCTTGTTGACATTATATAGCATATAGCCATATAGTATTTCAAGTAAGGCTGTATATCAAGGAGGTGATTTAAGAGTGTTAGTAATGGAGTACAAAGCAGTTGTCAAAAAACCACAAGCAAAAGCTATAGATGAAGCTATTCGCACAAGTCAGTTTGTCAGAAATAAAGTGCTTAGATATTGGATAGATAATCGTGGCGTTGGTAAAAAAGAACTGTACCAGTACAACACTCAATTAAGAGCAGAGTATGAATTTGTAAGAAACTTAAGCAGCCATGCTTGTCAAGCATCAGTCGAAAACGTAGAACGTGCTATCAACAGATTCTTTGCGAATTGCAAAGCCAAAAAACCAGGGTTGAAAGGCTACCCGAGGTTTAAAAAGCACAGTCGATCTGTTGAATATAAACAACAGTCTTGGAATCTGCACCCAACAAAACGACGAATAGCATTCACTGATAAGAAAGGTATTGGTGAACTTAAATTATTAGGTAAATGGGATATCCATGCTTGTCCTGTTGAATTAATTAAGAGAGTTAGGATTGTTCGTCGTGTAGATGGATATTACGTGCAGTTTTGCGTAAAAGTTGATAACAAGCAGGAAGCACCGTTAACTACTTCTGTTATCGGCATTGATGTAGGGTTGGAGTACTTTTACTCTGATAGTAACGGTAAGCATGAAGAAAACCCGCGATATTTGCGTAAAGCTGAGAAAGATATCAAAGCTAGCCAACGCAACATTTATAAAAAGAAAAAAGGGTCTTCTGGTAGAAGGAAAGCGCGTGGTGTTTATGCTCGTAAACATTTAAAAGTAACAAGACAAAGGGATGAACACGCCAAGAGACTGGCGCGTAACTTAACCCTGGCTAACGCTAAGGTAGTCTTGGAAGATTTAAATATTAGCGGCTTGGTAAGAAACCACAAACTAGCCAAAAGCATAGCAGATGCTTCTTGGTACAATTTCCGCCAGTGGCTTGAATACTTTGGAGAGAAATTTGGACGGGAAATAATTGCTGTTCCGCCTCATTTCACAAGCCAAGAATGCAGTAATTGTGGCGCTAGAGTCCATAAATCACTTAGCACCAGAACTCATTCTTGCCCTCATTGCGGCCACATCGAACAACGTGATGTGAATGCAGCCAAAGTAATTTTAAGTCGGGCTTTCCGCTAGGGGTGGGCAACCCCAAAGTAACGCCAGTCGAGATGTTTCCTCTACTTCTATTGGTCGCAAGACCTGTAAAAGCAAGGAACGTCAGTGACGCTGGAATCCCCCGCCTTTAGGCGTGGGGAGTGTCAAC
>NZ_JADEXR010000302.1 GCF_015206995.1 aff. Roholtiella sp. LEGE 12411
ACCAACCAATCGCACACCACAGACCTATACCCGTGGGCAAAGTTAACCCAAACCTGCCATTGCCCCAAATACCCATTCCAGTAAGGTTCACCATCAGCAACACCGACAGCCGAGCCGATTGTGGAGACTAGCTCACTGTAGAACTGGCCAACACTGTCTAGTCCTTGGCGCATTTTCAGCTTCAGCCCCTTCCACCCGTGGGTAGCAGGACTTTCCAGTGGCGTGAGTGTTTGAGGAATATCCTGGGGAGTGGTGTCAATAACTGGTGTAGTTGTACTTATATTATTGCTGACTGACACCGAATCACGATTTAATGCTTCATCTCGATTTAACCACTGCCCAAAAATCGAATCACGCTGATCATCAGGGGCAACAAACCGATAAACACACTCCCGATTTTGACGCTTACCCAACCGACCAACATAATCCAACTTCAAATCAATCTTGGCAAGTAATTTCTGTGCGATCGCTATGGAAGTAAGTTTTTCTGAGATACTGACATTCAAGTAATTCTTAATAACCTGCCGATGCTTTAAGGCCAGTGCCTTAAACTCCACCATCTTCTCGTCGCTGCCACGTAACTGAACGTCTGGTGTAAGAAACTGCAACAGATTTAGATTTTCCAGTAACAACACAGCAGGTAATAACTGCCCCTTGTTAAAATCTGGTTTCCAAACAGAATTCTCCCCAGCCTCTAACTGCGCTGCTGCCCGTTTCGCATCACGGTTGGTCAGAAACTCTCGCCCCAGCGTCAAATAATAGTGCATCCGCAGTTGAGGATACCACCCATCGTCATCCTTCTCAACCAAATCAGGGGTTACGTCAATTTCGTAGCGACGGGATAATTCAGCCAAGCGCTGCTGGTGTCGTTCAGTTTTGGTTTTGGCCCTTGTGTCTTGCAGCTTCTTGAGTTCGGCATCAGAGATGATTGGAGAACCCGCGATCGCCTGACACTCAGCAGTATACAATTCAACAGACGCGGCTTTAACCGACTCAATTACTGCCCCACTCTCGTCATCGTCAGCATCGTCGGCATCAATAACGGTGTACCCATCTTCGACCAAACCCCCAAGCACAGACTCCCGATAGCGCCGCATCTCGACGTTGATGACAGAACCACGCTTACCCCAAGTCTGCAATGACTCTGGCTGGAAGTTCTGGTCAATAAAGCTGTAATCCTCATTGTCCGCCGCCGACAACAGCGCAATGTTCGCTTGTGTTGCGACGTGTTGACTTCTGAGCAATCCTCCGATGGATGTGGAACCATTGCCCACAACCGACATCCCCCATTCTCTCACCCAAATGTGACGGTCAACTGTTTCCCTAACCCTTGCCAACATCTGACGCACGGAGTTAACCGGTTGCACACCCTGAAATATCCCCCAAACACCATCAAAATGCCCTTGAATGTCGATGGATACCCCAGTTTCTAAACTTGGAGAAGCGATAACCAAATCATACTGGGTGAGAATTTCGTTCAGGTGAGCGATACACCCCATAGCCGCATGAGATGGATCAGCAACAGATTCGCTGTCTATTCGCAGAATCCGTAGGTGTGGAAATTTGCGGCGAAAACGTTCCTCCAATGCTTGGGTTCCCCATTTGGATTTTGCCTTTTGAGCAGAGCAGCACAGTAAATGATGCCCCCCTTTGGCAATGGCCTTGTCGAGTGCCGCAATCAAATTCTTCGGATTACTACCAGAGTAGTTGTAACAGTTTCCGGCACTATCCCGATAATTGTTGACGATGACGAAGGGATTAAC
>NZ_JADEXR010000303.1 GCF_015206995.1 aff. Roholtiella sp. LEGE 12411
TTACCCTTGACCCCTCACCCTGGACCCTTGACCCTTGACCCTTGACCCTTGACCCTTGACCCTTGACCCTTGACCCTTGACCCTTGACCCTTGACCCTTGACCCTTGACCCTTGACCCTTGACTAATTTTAAAGAGTATAAATTAAGTCAGCAAAACCATAGAGGCTGATAAAGAGCAATAGTAATGCTGTGAGTTGGGTCATTCGTGTCTGGGGTGAGGGTGCGATCGCTTCTCGCACTAAGATGGAAATAGATGCTCCAACTACTAAGCTCAAACCTAAGATTAAATATGGTCTGTCGGGTAAAATACTCGCTATTGCCAGCATAGCGATCGCTAACAATAGCATCAATAACTCTACAAACCTGGGCGGATTGTATTGGCTAGCTAAAATAAAGCTGTTTAACCAAAAATGCCAAAATCTCATATTGAGTGTTGAGTTATAAGTGCTGAGTTATGAGTTAGGAGACAGGAGTCAAGAGTCAAGAGTCAACAGTCAGTATTTATTCCCCCCTGCTTCCCCTGCTCCCTCTGCTCCCCCTGCTCCCCTACCCCCTAGCTCCTAACTTTTGACTTGCGCCATTTTTTTGTGCAGTGTCATTCTCTGGTAGTTCGACACCAAAGACGCGACTAAAAGCTTTTGCAACTTTGTAGCCAGTATCTATCGATTCTAAGGGGTCTTTCCGCAGTCTGTGACGTAGACACAGCGTAATTACGCGGCGGATATCATCAACTGTAACTTCGTTACGTCCTTCATAAGCTGTTAAGGCTTTGGCGGCGCGGTTGCTAACAATGTCACCCCGCAAACCATCTACATCCAGTTCTGAGCAAACTTCAGAAATTTTCACCCGCAAATCATAGTCTATTTTTACTTCTGGCAAAAGCTGCTGAGCACTGACAATTTGCTGTTGCAGTGCTTGTTGCTGGGGTTTGTACTTTTCCAGAAATACTGGGGGATTTTGGTCAAATTCTGCCCGTTGCTCCACGATTTGCACTCGCAAAACAGGTTCTTTAACCGTGTGAATTTCTGCGTGCATCCCAAAGCGGTCTAGGAGTTGGGGACGTAGTTCGCCTTCTTCGGGGTTTCCAGAACCGACAAGCACAAAACGCGCTGGGTGACGGATCGAAATGCCTTCCCGTTCTACAGTGTTCCACCCGCTGGCGGCAGAGTCAAGTAGTACGTCTACAAGGTGGTCATCTAGTAGGTTAACTTCATCGACGTAGAGAATGCCGCGGTTTGCTTTTGCTAGTAGTCCCGGTTCAAAAGCTTTGACACCCTCAGATAAAGCTTTCTCGATGTCGATGGTACCGCAAACTCGGTCTTCTGTGGCTCCCAATGGTAGGTCTACCATTTGGACTTTTTTGTGAGCTATGGGAATTTCCGCGCCTTGTTCTAGGAGTTGGCGGACTTCATCGCTCATCACGTCAGGGTCACTGGGGTCACTATTGAAGGGGTCATTAGCAACCACAGAGATTTCTGGTAGGAGGTCAGCTAGCGCCCGGATAGTTGTGGATTTACCAGTGCCGCGATCGCCCATAATCATTACACCACCAATTTTGGGGTCAATCACGTTCAACAGCAGCGCCAGTTTCATTTCTTCCTGGCCCACAATTGCCGTAAAAGGAAATACTACACGACGCGCAATTGCCGTGGATTGAGCAGTTGGACTCACTAAGTTACCTTAACAATATTTTTCTTATTACAGTTCTCTATTGTGACACAGGTGGGAGCTGGGGAGGTGGGGGAGTGGGG
>NZ_JADEXR010000304.1 GCF_015206995.1 aff. Roholtiella sp. LEGE 12411
CCGATACGTTTTTGCTAACATTCATTAACAAATACACTCTTTGAGAGAGGGCGTATCAACCAATGCACGAAGGAAAATCCCTCGCGCACCATTCATGTCCCGGCTCATCACTTGCCCATCAGATGGAGACTTGACGAATTTAGCACCACCAAGATTGGGGATTATTTCACCAGTCCAACTGACTGTCTTTGACGTGTACGCCTCGTTAACATCCATAACTACCTTGTTGGTTTCAAAAGCTTTGTGCTTGAGAAACTGCTTAAATCGGTAGTGGGAGAGTGTTAACATTTGGCGCACTGACTTTGACCTAATGCGGCGTTTTGCTTTTTTCGACATTTGAGATGTTTCAAAAGTTGGCAGCAAAATAATGTCAAAGTTATCAACCAAAAATCGAGCAGTTTTCTTGTGCAATTCGTCTACAAGGTTTTTGATTTTACCTCGCAGTGAACTCGCGGCAAGCTTCATTCTTCTTCTTTGTTTGCATTTGGCTTTAGTGAATTTAGAAATTAATTTATCTAAACGAAAACATCGCTTCTGAATTTGCAAATTAGCATTTGTTCCGATTTCACCAAAACTACATTCACAGAAGAAAGTGATAAATGTTCTGATACCGGGGTCAAGTGCCACAACACGTCCTTGGTTATCAGACTTTTGCTGTGGCACATCCTCTGGAACTGTCAGATAGTAATCACGGTATGCAAACACTAAACGACAGTCGCCAAAGCTTTGCGGTAAGGCTTCTTTAAAGGTTGCCTCACCCAATATAGTGTGGTAAATTCCCAAGTCTTTTACCGCAGACTTGGGAATGTAACAAGATTGTACAGTGTCTTTTCTTGACCTAAATCTAACCTTGCTAATACCACCACCATTTTTAAACTTTTTCTTGGCATTGCTAACAGCTTTGCAAGCATCTTTAATGGCGATTGACTTAATCTGATAAGGAACTGATTTACTCCATTCTGGTAGTCCGTTCAATATGTCAGTCTTAATCGCTTTCCAGTTAGCTTTAACACTAGAATCTTGTAGTAATTTGACAGTAGTGTTGTAGACAAACCTGGATACACCAAACCAATGCTTAAGAGTCTGCCTTTGCGCCGCCGTGAGGAAGATCCGGATCTTCCTTGATTTTTTTACTGTACTTTCTGAGTCCGTGCATCCGACAAGACAAGACGTGGAGGATGGAGAGAAGATCTGAGGTAAGTTCTGATTCCGGGCAGTGTACAGTGTTGTCCAGAACCACGATTTGTCCACCGTTTTGCTCGACCATGTACTGAATAAGCTCGAATCCAAACCTTGCGAGTCGGTCACGACAGGCAACAACAAGCGTGAGCTTATCTCCCCGCATAAGTCTGTCCAGTAAGGCTTGCAATCCTTTCCTTTTAAAGTTGATTCCACTGCCGATGTCTTTGATGATTTCGGCATCTGGGTAGAGTGACTGCATGTAAGCAATTTGTCTACCAAGGTCGTCTCGTTGTTTGGTTGAACTGACTCGGCAGTAGCAAACAAAGGAGAGCTTCTGGCTTGCACCGCGAAGGTAGGACTCAACGTTAAAGAGTCTTTGTCCTGCTTCGTTTTTGATGCTTTCGAGCTTGCCATTGTCTGCGTACTTCCTTAAAGTGTTTGGGTGCAGTCCAAGCCTTTTAACTGCTTCTCGTAGTGGTACATAAGCCATACCACTATCTTAGCATTTGTGAGTATATATAATCTATTGTTAGCAAATATTTAGCTATTCGCTAACC
>NZ_JADEXR010000056.1 GCF_015206995.1 aff. Roholtiella sp. LEGE 12411
ATCTTCAAAAAATTTTAAAAGTCATTAACCTTTGTCAGACTTAGCTTGTAGCGCTATATTCTTGTTTGTTATTAGCTCTTTTTTCTCGTTTAAAATACTTTTTTTTCATAAGGGGATCGGTAGAACCATTAATATTAGACTCAACATGTAAAACTATAAGTAATTTGTAATTAGGATGCCAAAACTTTAAAAATAAGAACTTACGATTGGTAGTTGACAGATACTTAGTGATAAATATAGTAATCCGATTTGATTCGTGAACTGACTCGTAGAGACAGGGAATGGAGAAGGTGGGGCCCCCTCTGGGGATAAGAGGCAATGGGGAATGGGGCATCGAGAAGAAGTAATAAAGATGTACCTGAATTTTTTTCAGAAATCAAATACTAGCCCTATATTTTGCCTAGAACATAACACATTTTTGGCTATTTATACTAGGTTATTATTAACATTCAATATTTCTAAATATTAAGTATAATATTAGAAATTACTATTTTACTCTTAGAATCAAAAATATTACATTGTAACGCTAATGATACAACCTACTATTGGACAATTAGAAAGAGAAATATCACAGCAGATTAGAAATTTATATAACGAAAGATTGGGTCAGCGTCCAAGTCAAATTATTTGCCATTTTTTTGATACTGAAATTGTAGTTTCTTTAGAAAACTCTGTAAGCCAAGCTGAGAAAACTCTACTGAATGGAGGTTATGATAGCTTGGCTGAACAAGTGCGATTATATTTAGACAAAATAATTAAACCACAATTAAAAAAATTGATTGAGGAAATTATTGGTCAACCTGTTATCGACCTAATGACAAACACAAATTTAGCCACCGGTCGTACAGGAATTATTGTTATCTTAAATCAATTGCCTGGGGTTCGTAATCCAGAATCTATTCCGAAGTCGAATGTGAAAAATTTATCTGATTGAGATTGCGGTGGACAACTATTTCTAATTGATTAAAATCATAAGGTTTGGTAATGCAATCATCAGAGCCTGCGATCCTCTTAAAATCGTACTCTTGTACTTTGGTCAAGGGTTTCACTGCAATGATTGGAATACTAGCAGTTTTTGGATTGTGTTTGAGATAATTAATCACTTGATTCGCACTCAAATCAGACAACATCATATCTAGTAAAATTAAATTTGGTTGATAATTTTGTGCCAATATCGTAGCCCTCACCCCTTGTTTGGTACAAATGCATGAAAAATTTAATATTGCTAGGTGAGAATTAAGTAGTTCTAAATCATGTAAATTTTTTTCTACAACTAAAATTAAAGGCTGTCCATTCATAAACGATTAGTGGCTGTCCAAGAAAGGCTAAGCATCAAGACTTTACTCATCAGGAAAGACCAAAGGGTTTTTCTTTGGTGAGTATTTAGGCGGATATCCGAGGCTTTTTCAGCCGACTAGGGCTTGAAATTAATAGGCTCGTGTGTAACTCACTAGGTTGTCTGTCTGCGCTGAACTTCAAGGAAGAACGTAACAAGCTAGCAATAACATCAAGCAAATAGTAGCATAGTAGATGTATATATCCGCGAATATTGACTAACGATGATCGCGATCGCATCAAACCAATAAGCTGGCGAAACCTGGTTAAACGGATTTTGTAACAAGTAGCTAACTAAAATCATCGCTATCTGGTGTCAGCTTGGTAAAAATACTACCGAATCCAAAGTAAGTAGAGATAAATTCTTGAAAGAAGGCAGTGTATGCTATAATTATATCCGTTACAGCTAGTAGGATGAAAATTGCACCGACAATCAGGGCGGATGCGATCGCTATTAGGAAAAATAAAATTGGTAGCAGGAATTGAATGCGATTGATTATATTCAATTACTAGGCTATTCATAAATCCGGTATATGAACATTAAGAAGTTGCGATCGCACTTCATAACAATAAGCATCACAAGTTATGGAGAAGTGTGGTTAACTGCGGGCAATATGGCACCTCTCCATAATTTTTACTTCCTTTTATGAGCAAAACAGCGTGTCACGCGTGTCCCGTTTTGTAGTGGGGTTAGTCCCTTGAGCAACCTGGCACAATTTTTTTTGCTCATCCTGGCGTAGCAGCACATCGGTAAAGTCTGCTCCGTCAATGATTGCACCATCAAACTTGGCATTAGCAGCAAATGCACCTTCCAACACCGCATTTGTCAAATTTGCTTTGATTAGACGAGCCGAATCTAGAGTAGCATTTGTGAGATCAGAACCTTCCAAATTTGCCGACTCTAAATTTGCGGCAAAGAAACTAACACCGCGTAAATTGGTGTGACTGAAGTTGCTTTGGCGGAGATTAGCTTTGGTAAAGCTAGAGTCTGTTAAATCACGTCCTGAGAAATCAGCTTCAACCAAAATTTCTTTATTATATTCAAGTGCCAAAGCTGTTGGAGCAAAACCTACAGATACCGTGATGTCAATTATTCCCCAAAGCAATAAACTGAGTATACTTGCCCAAATCCGATGTTTTATTTTACCCTTCATCCCAGATGGACGGGATGAAACGAGCGTATTATCCGCTACGCGATCGCTTAACCTAGAATTCATAGAATTCATGCTATTTTTAGTCAATGGCGAACCTTCCTCCATCTCATTATCCCGATATTGGCCGATTAGGAGAAGACCTAGTAGCCCAATGGTTGCAATCTAGAGGTTGGGTGATTCTGCACCGTCGCTTTTCTTGTCGCTGGGGAGAAATCGACATAATAGCCCAATATCAGGAAAAACCAGGGGGAGCAGGGGAGCAGAAGTCCCTTAACGCAGAGAATTCCTTACTCAGCACTCAGCACGGGCTAAATGCTCCGCTACCGCTAACAGCACTCGCTTGTACAGACGCGATTAATCGCGTCTGTACTCAAAACTCTATCTTGGCATTTGTTGAAGTTAAAACCCGCAGTTCAGGTAATTGGGATGCAGGAGGGAGAAGCGCTATCACGCCACAAAAGCAAGCAAAACTTTTGCGTACAGCCGAAATATTTTTAGCTCAGTATCCTGAAAAGGCAGATTATCCATGCCAATTTGATGTTGCTATTGTCAATTGTCAGCGGATTTCAAAAAATCTGACTGGGGTTGAAGTTACCCAGGAAGCTCCAACTACTTCATCAGTAGCCGGATATAAGTTAAAGCTGCAAGAATACATTCCAGCAGCTTTCGACTCTTTAATTGATAATGGTAGTGGCTAATGAGTAACAGATAAAATATTTTGATGACCAATCACCCGCCGGGTCACGTTTGTAACGTAGCTATACCTGACGATCATATCTTTAGAAAAACAGGCTAGGTTTAGCGTACCGCAGGCAGTCAGTCCATAGTGAGCTAGTGCTGGATTTACTGCACTAGCTCCCCACGAACCAATAATCTTGTAGTGCTATCCCTGTCAAACAGTATCATGCCAAGGTTTCGGGACAGTAGCCCAATCCTCGGACAAACTGTTGCCGGAAGGCTTCAATTTCCTCTCTCTCAGGGCTACCATGAGAGACTATCGCTACCTGATAGCGACGCATCACATCTACAGGGCACTGTCCCGCTTCCAAACTCCAAAGTGCCATTTGTACTCTCATTGGCGGCTCATAGCTAATTCCTAATTCATTTAGAAAAGCGCGAAAGTCGCCATCTTCTTGAGAGGAGACTTGACCCTTGAGTTTGATCCTAACCACCCAGCCATCAATTTGATGAATTACGGTGACGAATGAAACTGGTGTCTGGGGTCTAGCGTGCAGGTGTTGAACGACCCTCAGAGTTAAACTGGCATTTGCCAGGTAATACAAGTATTCCATGTTTGTTGGTGCTTGGGATCAAAGCCAATCCTACACTTCTATATTCGTAAATAGATGCCTGTTCCCGGTAGGGTAAAAGCCCCCGTTTTTAGATGGGGAGGTTTACCCAATTTTCATATTGGTGTTTCCGTGTCACCTAATAGTACTAATCTTATAGCCGAGTGGAGAAATTGAGCGATGATGCCTTAAAGTTCCTTTATAGAGGAAAGCTTAAACCAGCTTTTGGAATCCGGTATAAATCTAAATGGAGCAACAAATAACACAAGCTAATTTACCTGACACCCCGATCCAGCGAGCCAAAAACGTTGAATTAGATTGTTCGCTAGCTGGGTATAACTACGAACTTCCTTCAGAACTCATTGCCCAAAACCCAGTAGTTCCTAGAGATAGCTCGCGGTTAATGGTGGTGAATTCTCGCACTACAGGCGACAAAACAGCACCGTTGCACCACATTTTCCGTGATTTGCCCGAACTACTGCAAGCTGGTGATTTATTAGTAATGAATAATACTAAAGTTATTCCAGCACGGCTTTATGGTCGTAAATCTAGTGGTGCTGAAATCGAGGTCTTGCTGTTAGAAGAAAAGCAGTATAACTGTTGGTTAGCCTTAGTTAAGCCAGGAAAACGCTTCAAACCAGGAGCGAAGATTATTTTTGAAGCCAAGGGAGCATTTCTTCAAGGGAGTGGAGGAGTGGGGAAGTGGGAGAGTGGGAGAGAAAATAATTCTTCTTTCCCCCCCTCCTTTTGCATCACGGCTACGGTTTTGGAAACAGACGCGGCGACTGGGGGACGTCTGTTGCAATTTGATGTACCAGAGGGAAAATCTTTGGTACAGCTTTTAGACGTATTTGGTGAAGTACCTCTACCGCCTTATATCACTGGCTCGGAAGCTGATGACGAACAGTATCAGACAGTTTATGCTAAACAGCCAGGAGCGATCGCAGCTCCGACGGCAGGACTTCACTTTACTCCAGAATTATTGCAGAAGTTAAGCGATCGCGGAATTAATCAAGCTTTTGTGACGCTACACGTTGGTGTAGGTACATTCCGCCCCGTGGAAGTTGAGGATGTTACCACACACCAGATGCACGAAGAATGGATTGAAGTTCCTACCACTACGGTAGAACAAATCTGCACCACTAAAGCGGCTGGTGGTCGAGTTATTGCTGTGGGTACAACAGCAGTACGCGCCTTGGAAGGAGCAGCTAAATCTGGCGATTTGCAGCCATTTTGTGGTAAGACAGACTTGTTTATTTATCCCGGCTACCAATGGCGGATCGTTGATGGTCTAATTACTAATTTTCACTTGCCGCGTTCTAGTTTAATGATGCTGGTTAGTGCTTTGATTAGTAGACAAAGGTTGTTGAATATATATAACGAAGCGATCGCTTCAGGGTATCGCTTTTATTCTTTCGGTGATGCCATGCTCATTTTACCAGAGGCGACTGGCGTTTCTGAGTAGTTAGGAGTGGATGATTTGAGGTTTGGTGAGAGCAGCTTTGCAGATGAGAAATAATCAGCACCTTGCTCTGGCTAATCTACAAGAGACTTGTTGCAAAAACGCGAATCAGTGAAAAATGAACCCCTGTCTTTTGCAAGAGGTGTAATAACCGCGATCGCACTGAGTCTAAGTAAGGAATTTGGAATTTTCTCTTTCGTGGTGGGTACTCTGACTTATAAGAAGCTAACAATAAGTACAGGCTTGCCATTCATGTCTAAAGAACATCCATTTTCTCCGTGGTTACATATATTTTCCCAGATGACGCTGCTCTACTCTTCAGCATTTTTGTTCTTAGCTGCACCGACAACTACTAATTTCCCAGGAAGCAAGCTGCTAGCAGAAACTGCGATTTCTCAGAATCTCCAAGCAGCTAGCTTCTACCAACAAGGAGTCACGCGCTATAACCGCAATGATTTACAGGGTGCAGCTTATGCCTTTCGCCAAGCGTTGCAGCATGATCCCAACCTTGGGACAGCACGCAATTATTTAGGTAATATCTCCATGCAGCAAAATCGCCTGGATGTAGCTGTACAAGAATATACAGAGGCGATAAAAATTAATCCTAATTTGAGCGAAGCTTATTATAACTTAGGGTTGGCATTCCACCAACAAGGAGATAAAGAAGCAGCAATTACTGTGTACAGACAGGCCCTTGTAATCGATCCGACAATGAAAGCAGCACAATATAACCTGGGTTTGACACTGTACGAACAAGGACAGCTACAGGAAGCGATCGCCGCGTACCAGCAAGCAACTAAACTAGATGACAGTAATGCCAATGCTTACTTTAACTTAGCGATCGCTTTACAAGACCAAGGTCAAATAGAACCTGCGATCGTTGCTTATCGGCAAACTTTGCAGCTAGATCCTCAGAATGCCATAGCTTACACTAACTTGGGAAGTTTGATGGCAATTCATGGTCAAGCCTCAGAGGCTATTGCCGTTTATCTGCAAGCTATTCGCCAAAATCCCAAGAATGCCTCAGCTTACTATAACTTGGGAGTGACTTTATACAATCAGGGTGATATCAAGAAAGCCAGTGCAGCATTGAAACGCGCCCGCAATGAATACCGCAGCCAAGGAAATCTTGAGCAAGTTGAAAAAATTGAGCAGCTAATGCAGCAAATTGCCCAGAAGGGAAAACAACAGCAACCTCAAGGTGCAGAGGGATAGTCGCTCCGACGCATTGGGCATTGGGCATTGGGCATAGGGCATTGGGCATTGGTAGCTTCTCTCCCATTGCCCCTTCGCCCCTAATCCCCAAAGGGGGCCCCGAGTTCCCCAGAGGGGGCCCCGAATTCCCTATGCCCAAAAACTCCATGCCCTTGTGGGTGGAGTTTTTCATAACTTCTAACTCCTAACTTTTTTAAATTGGCAAGCGATTAATATCTTTGTTGCAGCCAATAACTACCATTGCAGAACCACGCTCTAGACGCTTGGTTGGATCAGGATTGATTTGAAATTTACCATCCTGACTCACCGCCAGCAAATTCAAACCATAGCGGTTACGAAGTTGAAGTTCGGTGATTGTTTTACCATGAAATTCATCAGGCACGATCAGTTCTACAATACTGTTATCTGGGTCGAGGTCAAACCGATCTATGATTGATGGTTTGGTAAGTGTACGTGCTAGGGCACAACCCGCCTCATACTCAGGAAAAACAACATGATCTGCTCCCACTCGTCGCAATAGCTTGCAGTGAACTTCACTAGAGGCTTTAGCAACTACGTGAGGTACACCGCCCTCTTTCACATTCAGGGTGGTTATAATACTTTCTTGAACGTAGTTACCAATTGCCACAATTACCGTATCAAATTCAAAAACTCCAGCTTCCCTGAGTGCAGCTGGCTCAGTAGAGTCTAGTTGCAAAGCATGACCAACTATTTCTTCAGTTAGGGCTTCTGAAACACGTTTCTCATCAATATCTGTAGCCAGCACTTGATAGCCGAAATTGTGAAGTGTTGAACAAACAGAACGACCAAAACGACCTAACCCAATCACAGCAAATTGATGGTTGTCTTTACGTAAACTGCGGAAAAAACCTAATGATGAAAGATGCACAGTTGTTATCCTTATTATTGCTCCCTGTACTTAGGGCAAAAAGCGGTTATGCCGCACAAATAAAAAAGCTATTTTTTTGCCTAAATAGGTATATTTTATCAGTTTAATTATTAGTCATTATTTATTAATTATTTATACCTCATATATCCTATTTCTCACTCCTATAACTATCCCACGAGTAAATTTTCTTCAGGATAATGAATTCTAGTGGGGCGGGGATCTCCTAGTATCGCTGACATAAGCAGTAAAACGCCTACTCTTCCAATATACATTGTGATAACTAAGATCAGCTTTGCCCCTGTAGATACACTTCCTGTGATGCCTGTAGAAAGACCCACTGTGGCAAAGGCTGATACTACTTCAAACAGAATTTTAATAAAATCTAATTCTGGATCTGTGAGGGCAATTAGAATCGTAGACAAGATTACGGTTGCTACTGAACCAACTAACACACCAACAGCTTTCAGAATTAAAGGTATTGCAATCTTGCGATCATACAATAAAACTTCTTCTTTTCCTTGAAGAATTGCTTTAGTACAACTAGTTAACACCCTTAGGGTTGTTGTTTTCATACCGCCTCCTGTACCACCTGGACTTGCACCAATAAACATCAGCGCAATAGTAATAAATAGACCAGCAGTGGTCATTTTACCTATATCAATGGTATTAAACCCAGCAGTTCTAGGAGTAACCGATTGAAACCAAGCTAGTAATAACTGGTCACGGAAATTTAGTGAGCCAAAAGTTTCAGGATTTCTGATTTCTATACATAAAAAAGCAAGTAGACCTAATACTAACAATATAATTGTTGTACTACTTGCAACTTTAAAATCAAGAGAAAATACTTGAGCATTAGTTTTTTTTTCCAGGCGATCGCGGAACCAAATATACATTTCAAAGATTACCTGATAACCAATTCCCCCAAAGATAATCAATGCTGTGATGGTAAAGACTACTAAAAAAGACGACTGATAACCAATTAAACTATCTTTAAACAAACTGAAACCAGCATTATTCCAAGAATTAACACTATGAAAAATTGCTAACCAAAGTCCTTTATCCCATCCATATTTGGGTACAAAAGCTGGTAACAGTAAAAATACTCCAGTAATTTCAAAAATCAGTGTTGTAGCAATGATGGAGCGGATAACTTGAGCACTACCACTCATTCCCGGTCGATCTAAAGATTGTTGAATAGCTATTTTTTGTCGCAGATCAAACTTACGTCCAATCAACAGAATTAGAAAGGTGGTGCTTGTCATGTAGCCCAACCCGCCAATCTGAACTAACAGCACAATAAACAACTGACCCCAAAAAGAAAAATAAGTGCCAGGATCAACTACTGATAAACCAGTAACGCAAACTGCGGATGTCGAGGTGAATAGCGCCACGATTGGGTCATTCCAAGTACCATTGCTAGTTGAGAAAGGCATCATCAGCAGGAGGGTGCCTATAGCGATTACAGCTAGAAATCCTAAGCAAACTGTACGAGCAACAGTCATAAGCAATTCAAAATTCCGAAAAAATGAAAAACTCAATCATGACAGGCATCTCGACAATATAAGCTGTATGAGTTGAAGCAAGAGCAGCTTAATTAAAGTAATATATACAAATTTTTCTAAGGAAGATAAACCGGAGTTGACTCTCCCTAGAAACCAAAACACCCTATTTTAATTAAAAACATACATGGTAGCCTACCAGTATATTTTTTTTTGAATTCTGTTTCGTCTCAATACTACTTTTTTCATGAGTGCAACACTTTACCAACAAATTCAGCAATTTTACGATGCTTCCTCTGGTCTGTGGGAAAAGATTTGGGGCGAACACATGCATCATGGCTACTACGGGTCAGATGGTAGTGAGAACAAAGACCGTCGTCAGGCTCAAATTGATTTAATTGAAGAACTGCTTAAGTGGGCAGGGGTACAGTCAGCGGAAAACATCCTGGATGTAGGTTGTGGCATTGGCGGCAGTTCTTTATACCTGGCAGAGAAGTTTAATGCTCAGGCTACAGGGATTACACTAAGTCCGGTGCAAGCCGCGAGAGCCACAGAACGCGCCTTGGAGGCTAATTTGAGTCTAAGAACACAGTTTCAGGTAGCAAATGCTCAAGCAATGCCTTTTGCTGATAATTCTTTTGACTTGGTTTGGTCGTTAGAGAGTGGTGAACACATGCCAGATAAAACCAAGTTTATGCAGGAGTGTTATCGGGTACTAAAACCGGGTGGTATTTTGATTATGGTGACTTGGTGTCACCGACCCACTGATGAATCACCGTTGACAGCTGATGAACAAAAACACTTAGAGGAAATTTATCGAGTGTATTGTTTGCCTTATGTGATTTCTTTGCCAGAGTATGAGGCGATCGCACGTCAACTACCATTAAACAATATCCGCACCGCTGATTGGTCAAAAGCTGTTGCCCCGTTTTGGAATATGGTCATTGATTCCGCATTCACTCCCCAGGCACTTTGGGGCTTACTCAGTGCGGGTTGGACTACCATCCAAGGAGCATTATCACTGGGCTTGATGCGTCGCGGTTATCAGCGCGGGTTAATTCGGTTTGGCTTAGTACGGGGCAATAAGTAGGAGGTAAGGGGAGTGGGGGCAGAGAATAATTAACCTTGATTCTTGTACAGACGCGATTAATCGCGTCTGTACTCTTTTCTCCTACTATATATTTACAAGTTTGACGTTGTAATTTCACAAATTATTATCATTATTTTCAATTCAAAACTCTTACTCAGCAGCAATTGGATTTGCTTTGAGCAAAAACTTTTATTTTCCTATAATTTCACGATTTCTAGGTCGTAGATAACGTTTGTAACGATTTAAGTATCGATTATTTTCGCAGATTAAACTTCTACTTTTATTTCTATCTGTAGATATGAACGACTCCTTTCTTAAGGTAGAAGATTTAGTGCGATCGCCACCTCTTTGGTGTGAACAATTTATTTTTCAGTAACCTACACTACTGAATTACATAATAAATTTAAGCAATGATTTGCGTTTTTTTCTTTATAATTATATTTGCCATCTAGGTTGATTTATTGCAAATGATATCAAACTCGCTAACAGACAGTCCTATCATTGCATTTACAATTCTACTAACAGTAATTTTTACTGTACCTCCTATATTTGAGCGACTAAAACTCCCTGGATTAGTCGGGTTACTTGTCGCAGGAGTAGTACTAGGACAAAACGGGCTAAAGCTATTAGATTCTGAGTCTGACACTATCAAATTACTCTCTGATATTGGCAAGATTTATTTGATGTTCGTGGCAGGTTTAGAAATTGACCTAGAGCAATTCCGTAAAACTAGAAATCGTTCAATTGGGTTTGGTACTCTGACATTCTTAGTACCAATGATTGCTGGCATTGCTGTAGGACGTTTATTTAATTTTGGTTGGAATGCTTCAGTTTTAATTGGCTCTTTACTTGCCTCCCATACTCTGTTGGCATATCCAATCGTGAGTCGCCTAGGAGTTGTAACGAATGAAGCTGTGACAGTTACAATTGGTGCCACAATTTTTACTGACACAGGTGCTTTGCTAGTGCTAGCAATTTGTGTTGGAATTCATGGAGGGGAATTCTCCGCCCTAAGTTTAGCAACTTTGTTGGGTGGATTAGTGATTTATGCTGCTGTTATTCTATTTGGCTTTGACTGGGCAGGAAAAGAGTTTTTTCGTCGCTCTGGGGATGAACAAAGTAACCAGTTTTTGTTTATCTTACTAGCATTATTTTTAGCATCTGTCGGGGCACAGGTAATTGGAGTTGAGAAAATTGTTGGTGCGTTTTTAGCAGGCTTAGCTGTCAACGACGTTCTAGGTCGTAGTCCAGTCAAAGAAAAAGTTGAATTTATTGGCAGTGTTTTATTTATTCCTTGTTTCTTTGTAGACATGGGATTGTTGATTGATATTCCTGCCTTTATCAAAACCCTCAGTTCAATTTGGCTGACGCTGGTAATTGTAGTAGCTTTAGTTGGCAGCAAATTTATAGCGGCATTTTTAGCCAAACTGTTTTACCGCTACAATATGGCGGAATTCCTAACCATGTGGTCATTATCTTTGCCACAGGTAGCAGCAACATTAGCAGCAACCTTAGTTGCTTATCAAACTGTAAATTCTGCTGGTGAAAGGCTAATCAATGAAGGTGTCTTAAACAGTGTGATTGTTCTGATGCTGGTTACTGCAATCCTCGGCCCGATAATCACAGCTCGATTCGCTAGTGCGTTACAGCTTATCCCCGCAGATATAGGAACAGATAGTCTAACAACTTGGTGGGAAAGTTATGAGAATCAACAGGTAGAGCCAAACCAAGAGCCATTTACTGTAGTAGTACCGATATATAATCCTGAAACTCAGCGCTACTTGATAGAAATGGCAGCACTACTAGCTCGTCATGAATCTGGACGGATTGTGCCATTAGCTATTACCAAAGCACATATCCAAATGGACGATCCGCAGTTAGTCACAGCACTTGAGCAAAATCAGAAAAGATTGAATTTAGCTAAAGAAATCAGTCAAGAATTTGGCGTGGAAGTGTCACCTGCAATTCGGATTGATGATGATGCGGCTTTGGGTATTAGCCGTACTAGTCGAGAACAAAATTCTAGCTTAGTGGTGATGGGTTGGTCGCGGACAACAGGCTTACGTGCCCGCTTATTTGGTAGTGTAATTGATAGCGTCTTTTGGTCTTCTCACTGTCCGGTAGCAGTAACACGCTTGTTAAGTAGTCCTACGACCATCCGCAAAATTCTTGTACCAGTGGGAGACTTAACACGGCAAACCATAGGCGCTGTGCGATTTGCTCAAATTTTGGCTGATGTAAATCAAGCTGAGGTAATTCTATTACATGTATGCGATCGCAAAATCCCCCAAACCTTGGTAGAAAAATTTGCATCTCAATGGACTGATATCGTCGATAAAAGTCAGTTACAGGTAAGTACAAATATTCAAGCAATTAGAGGTGATGATGTCGCTAAAGTCATCATTCGGGAGGCTGAGGCATTTGACTTAGTAGTGTTGCGTTCCGTCCGTTATCGCACAGCAGGTGGATTAGCCGTCAGCCAAGTTACAACGCAGGTGATTAAAGAATTGAAGTGCTCAATTGTATTGTTAGGAGAGCCTCATTCATAATATGGGATTCAACGCAAATTAAAAGACTCTGTATGTCCGTTGCAATGGAGTTGTTGTGCAGTCACCGCCACCGACTGCCTAGTATTTATCTTGCATGTTTCCATAACGTCTAGTTAAATAATCGCTGCCAAGTTAGTTTTTTTGTCGCTTCATCCCAATGCCAGCGTAATAAATTGAGAGCTTGATTTGCGGTAATTCCTGGTAAGATTATCGCTTTTCTAGGTGCATCGGTAGCTAGGGCGATCGCATTTTCCACATCACAAATCCCCCACTTCACCAAATTCTGCACTCCCACCAATAAGGGTAAAGTAGTCCCTGACAAAGTTCCATCTGGCAATCGTGCCGTACTATTTTTTACTTCAATTTGCCGACTGTCCCAAGGATACACCCCATCGGGTAATCCCAGAGGTGCGAGGGCATCGCTAACGAGGAAAAGTCCTTTTTCGTAGCCGCTGGCGACAAGTAAGATTTGTAGCATCGTGGGTGAAACGTGCTCACCGTCAGCAATGAAACCACACATCACATCAGGATTGGTAATTGCTGCTCCTAATAATCCTGGTTCACGGTGATGTAATAATGGCATGGCGTTGAAAGCGTGAGTTACCATCGTCGCACCCAGTTCAAATGCACGTTGCGCTTCGGCGGCTGTTGCCTGAGAATGTCCTAAACTAACGGTGATTCCCAAGGAACGCAAATATGGAATTACTTCACTAGTTGGATCTAACTCTGGTGCTAAGGTGATGACTTTCACAACATCAGCATAATCGCCTAAAACCCGCTTTACTTCGTCAATTGTTAGGGGTAATAAGTATTCTGCTGGGTGTGCGCCGCGCTTTTGGAAATTCAAAAATGGCCCTTCTAGATGTACTCCCAGAATCTTGGCACCTACTTGTTGATTGTAGAGAATACCAGCAATTACACCAAGCGATCGCTGAATATTTTCTACTGAAGTTGTCACCAACGTTGGTAAAAATCCATCTACCCCAACATCCCACAAAAATTGAGCAATTTTCTGAAGCATATAAGCATTTTCTGGGTGCAAATCGGGAAATGCTAATCCCAATGCGCCATTAATCTGCAAATCAACACCACCCAAAGAAATCCAGTCACCAGCAGCATCCACTACTTGCAAATCAATTGCTGGAAAGCGTTTGAGAACTGTACCCATTGGTAAAATTTGCTCAACTATACCCTGTTGACCAACTAAGAGCATCTGCAAATCCTTGTAACCAGGTACTCTAGCATTGATAATGTCTAAGTTCTTTGCGATGGGATTTTGTATTGCTTTGGTCATCACATTGGCGAGAGAATAGCTCAATCTCATCCGATTTTAACGTATCGGGGAAGTCCCCACCCTCAATGTACTCATACTCTTGGGGATAGGGAGCCTTGGATGAGGATTGCATCTGGAATTGATTTGTTGCTACGCAAGAACTTTCTTCCAGATGTATGACGAATCCCCAACATTTTGACTTTACTCACATTCATTTTATATAGTAATTTGAGTCTTGGAGGTAAAAATAGAAGTGGCAATCAGGCGAATGACTTTTCGGTTATACCCAAATAAGCAGATAGAGCAGTATTTGCGGTATCACCGGAAGTTACACAAAGACCTGTACAACGCTGCTGTCAACAATAGATTTTATCAGTATCAAAACTTCAATCATTCTGTTGATTATATAGAACAGCAGAACTGCTTACCAGCGTTCAAAGATGTTTGGATTGAGTATAAACAAATCAATTCTCAGGCATTGCAAGCAACATTGAAGCGTGTTGATTTTGCTTTTGAGCGTTGGTTCAAAGGTTTAGGTAAACGCCCTAAGTTCAAATCAATTAGGCATTATTCAGGATGGACATATCCTGCCAAAACTGGCTACTTTGTTGAGTCAGATGGAGAGAGTGGTTATCTCAATCTGTCTAAGATTGGGCGTATTCAGATGCGTGGACAGGCTAAATATTGGGGAAAACCGACCACTTGTACTATCGTTTATCGCAATGGTAAATGGTACGCATCTATTACAGTTGATGTTTTAAACCAAGTTCTCAAGCCAGAGATTTTACCCATTAGTGCTATCGGTATTGACTTGGGATGTAAATCTGCTTTATCAATTACTGATGGTGAAAATCATCAACAAATTGATGCACCAAAATTTTTAAGAAATGCAGAACATCTAATCAAAAAAGCGTCTCAGGACAAACGACGTAAACGTGCGCCAAACAGAAAGAAAAAAATAAAAGCTTCTAGACGGTTCAAAAAAGCTCAGTTAAAAGTTAGTAAACTAACCCGTAAAGTTGCTAACCAACGCCAAAATTGGGTACACCAAGTTGCAACAGAAATAGTTAGCAGTAATAGCTTCGTTGCAACTGAAAAGTTAGAAGTCAAAAACATGACCCGAAAAGCAAAGAAGGGTAAGCGCAAAAAACAGAAGGCTGGACTAAATAAGTCTATTCTTGATGTTGGTTTTGGAATGTTACGCAGCACCATAAAATACAAAATAGAGCAGATTGGTGGTGTATTTATCGAAGTTCCAACCCGTCAGGTAAAACCTTCTCAAACCTGTCCCAAATGTGGAAACCAACACAAGAAAACACTCGATATTCGAGTACATCAGTGTAGTGTTTGTAATTATCTACAGGATAGAGATATTGCTGCTGCCGAGGTTATGCTTTATTGGGCCAAAGGAATTCTACCGGGGTTAGGAACTAGCCTCGTAGACGCAGAGTCGTCTAGCTCTACCTCACGCACCCGCAAAACAGCAGCAAGCATGAAGCAACTAGGGGCAATGAAGCGTCAAAAATCTGTAGAAGTCTCCGTGAAAAACGAACTGAGGGATGTAGAAACCCACAGTTCAGGCGGAGCCAACTGTGGGTAGTTCATATGTAACAATCGGCGATTAACCAAAAATCTAAAATTCTATGACTCCTCTTGTCGGTATTATCATGGGTAGCGATTCTGATTTGCCCACTATGAAAGACGCGATCGCAATCTGTGAAGAGTTTGGTATCCAGAATGAAGTGGCGATCATTTCTGCTCATCGTACTCCAGAACGCATGGTGCAATATGCCCAACAAGCCCACAAACGCGGTATCAAGGTGATTATCGCTGGTGCGGGTGGCGCTGCTCACCTTCCTGGGATGGTAGCATCTTTAACCCCACTTCCTGTAATCGGCGTTCCCGTAGCCACACGTCACTTACAAGGTGTTGATTCTTTGTATTCCATTGTACAAATGCCTGCGGGTATCCCGGTGGCAACAGTGGCAATAGGTAATGCCAAAAATGCTGGTCTTTTGGCTGTGCAAATTCTTGCTACCCAACAACCAGAGTTACTAGAAAAAGTGCAAGAATATCGCCAAGCTTTATCTGAATCAGTAATTGCAAAGCAAATAAAACTAGAACAACTTGGATATGAGCAATATTTACAACAAATGAGCTAAGTAAATCGGGGCACAAAAAGTCAATTCATAATGGTCGTTATTTGTGAAAAATTTAAGTAAAATTTACCACTCTTAACATTTTTATGCTTGTTATCGCCTGTTTTCTTGGCAAGGGGTATATTTGCTGTTCTTCACGCCAAGTACAAGTAACAAATTGTTAAGTTTTTGTATATAAATTTAATAACATTTGCGATCGCTCTATCCAGATAACGTAAAACACTGAGCATACAAGGTATACAGCCGCTTGATTTGAATGCATCAGTGGTTGTTTGCTGTAAACGAAACGAAAAATGTATTAAATAATACAATCTTTTGATTGTACTAAATAGATAATCAGTCAAATTTATTCTTTTAGTTAGGCGTAATTCACCAAAGGTGCAACAGGAACTAGTCTCATAATTTCTATGCGAGAATGGTTTTGTTTTTTCCTGAAATTAGTGTTTTTGATTTTATAAAAATGAGTTTTAGGGAAAATAACTGACATATACAAGGAGATAATTATTTTTTAGCAATGTTAGCAAAAACTTTGTTGAGTTTACATAACTAAATTAACCTTGCTAAGTCTATTAGCAAGGTTGATTCTCCTTAAAAAAGGAAAAAAAGAGCAAAAAATATTAGATTATGTTGAAAATTACAGGCGATCGCTTTCTCAAAGTTTTATTGCTAAAGATTAAAGATTAAGTGAAGTAGGCTTGACTGATGAATAGAGTACATAATAACTTCTTAAGAACAACTGCAATATTTACAGAAATACCAATAATTTCCTAAACTTCTACTTAGGTTATTTGACTTTCTGGTTTGCAACAAGTGGTTTAAATGAAAAATCTCACAAACCACTTGATTTAGCTTATAACATTAGTTTTTCCGCGTTTTTTAAGGATGGTTTGGAGGATGATGTTCAAATTTATGAACAAACAGAAATCTAAAACAAAAAGTAGGCGTCTGTTTGCAAAAAATTACGCTAAAGCTACACAATTTACCTCAAAAGTCAAGATATTTAATCTAGCAATTAAGCGGCTCTCTCCCAGCTGGCAAGCCTGCTTACCTTTAGCTTGTCTGATTGTATTGGGTTGGGGTTATGTAGCAGTTGCCCAAACTCCAGCTACAGGGCCAACAACAGCAGAACTCAAAGTTGCTATTGATACACTATGGGTAGCGATCGCTGCCTTTTTAGTGTTCTTCATGAACGCTGGTTTTTGTATGTTGGAAACCGGGTTTTGTCGCCAGAAAAACGCTGTCAACGTTCTTGCCAAAAACTTGATTGTGTTTGCTCTGGCCACAGTTGCCTTTTGGGCGATTGGGTTCGGATTAATGTTTGGCGACGGGAATGGCTTCATCGGATTGAATGGGTTTTTCCTAGGAGGAGCAGATAACAGTCCCGCTACAGGAGACGCTTATCAAGGTGTCTACAGCGCTCTTAATTGGGCTGGTGTACCTCTAGCGGCCAAGTTTTTATTCCAGTTGGTATTTGCTGGAACCGCAGCCACAATTGTTTCTGGCGCAGTTGCTGAACGGATTAAGTTTGTTGACTTCCTGATTTTTAGCCTCTTACTCGTAGGTGTTGCCTACGCCATTACCGGACACTGGATCTGGGGTGGCGGTTGGTTAGCAAAAAGCGGTTTTTGGGATTTTGCTGGTTCTACAGTAGTTCACTCAGTCGGTGGTTGGGCAGCTTTGATGGGAGCAGCATTTCTGGGCCCACGTATTGGCAAATATCAAGATAAGCAAGTTATTGCCTTACCTGGTCACAATATGAGCATAGCCACTTTGGGCTGCTTAATTCTGTGGTTAGGCTGGTTTGGTTTCAACCCCGGTTCCGTAATGGCTGCCGATCCTGGTGCAATCACCCACATTGCCTTAACCACCAATATGGCCGCTGCTACGGGCGGTATTGCTGCCACTGCTACAGCTTGGCTTTACTTAGGTAAACCAGATCTGTCGATGATTATCAACGGCATTTTAGCTGGCTTGGTGGGAATTACAGCAGCTTGTGCTTATGTCAGCATTGGCAGTGCTTTTATTATTGGCTTGATTGCTGGAGTCATTGTAGTTTTCTCTGTAACATTCTTTGACAAAATCAACATTGATGACCCAGTAGGAGCTACCTCAGTCCACCTAGTCTGTGGTATCTGGGGAACTCTAGCAGTTGGTTTATGGTCTGTTGGCCCTGGTGTTTATTCCTGGTATGGTGACGGACTTGGCCCAGCTAAGGGTTTATTGGCAGGTGGTGGCTTTGGACAGTTATTCACTCAGCTAATTGGTGTCCTCTCAGTAGGCGGGATGACCGTTCTCCTCAGCAGTATTTTCTGGCTGGTTCTCAAGGCGACTTTAGGTATCAGAGTATCTAGAGAAGAAGAACTTGAAGGCTTAGATATTGGCGAGCACGGCATGGAAGCTTACAGTGGATTTGTCAAAGAAGCTGATGCATCTGGATTTCCTGAAAGTCGTAGCTCTCGTGGTATTTCACATAGTGGAGATTTACCAAATACCCTGTAGATTTTGAGCATTTGATTTTATTGCAGATAAATACCCGCCCCCTTGACTTTTGTCTCTCATACAGGTGGCGGTTTTTTTATAAAAAGTGTCATATTTTTTCATCAAGATTGTTCAGAGTCAAGGATGAATAGTTCTGAGTACCGAGTGCTGTTAGCGGTAGCGGGACTCAGCACTCAGCACTGAGTTTGGTTAATAGTCTAAAAACTAGCCCTTTCAAGGTGATTCGTAAAATAAGATTGTTTTTTCTCAGCGCTCTGTGTCTTGAAAAGTTCAGATCGCCTGTTTCCGGCGCTCCGACTTTTTGCTGTGTCTCTGGGGTTCAAAGTAATTTATCTAACCGCAGAGGCGCAGAGAACACAGAGGTAAGAAATAAAAGGGGGATTTTTTGAGCCATATTTTTACCCACCTTGAAAGGGCTTGTCTAAAAACCTAGACTATTGACTTTTGACTCTTGACATGACTTTTTAAATTGCAATCAGTATATTAAAAACTCTACAACACCTTCTAAACCTCATCCATCTTGAGAACTGGAGTTTTGTCAGAAGATATATTACTGTAAAGAAGTGAGGTGACAAAAAACAAAACAGGATGCTCAAAATTAACTGCGATCGCTGGAACCAAAATGCTGCAATCTTGAGAGAAGAAGCAAGGTATCTTTCTATGGGGTCTATATCTAGAATCTGGGTGAAGTGAGAATTTTTCCCTATGACAGTGCCAATGGTCTCAACACTATTGATGTTCTCAATACCCTCAAAACTGAATTCCCTTTTCACCCAATGACATTAATTTGGGACGGTGCTCCTTATCACCGCTCACAGATTGTTAAAGATGCGGCCGCAACACTGGATCTAAAAATAGAACCATTACCAGGGTACAGTCCCGATTTGATGCCTGTAGAACATCTTTGGCATTGGTTACGCTCAGATGTTACCTATCATACTTGCTATGAGCATCAGTCTGACCTAATTGAACAGGTCTCAGCATTTCAACAACGAATTAACGTCTCTCCCAATACAGTGACGGATCGTTTGTGGGTGACAACTCATCTTAAACCTGATGAGGATAGTTCCTGCTAAGGGCTTTCTTGAAAAAGCCCCTAACAAGACTACCCAGAGCAAAGCTGTCTTTGTTGATTAACTTCTCTACATTAAAGTAGCGACATGAAAAACGTTAAGCGTAGCATTCAGCAAGTATGCTTGTGATATCTGTAATATCAATGTCGCTTTTTATTCCAGGATGCCATACGTCTTTATTGTTCAGTTCCCACTGATGTGCACCAATGTCTGGGGTGGATTCTCCCTCGGGAGTAACGCCAGAAATTACAGCAGCAGATCCACGCACAGGGCTTGACTGTTGTGGTCTATAGTCGGTAGACAGTACGGGCTGACCACTAGAAACCCAAAGAGGTTTACCTGTTTTGCTCTTAGTCGCTGTAGTAGGAACGTCCATATTGTGAAATAAATTATTTCTAACCCCAATGGTTGCTCCTAGCTTGTCACCACCAGCAGTAGCACTATCATAGTAGAAGATATTATTTGCAATATCGTTGTTTGGGTTTTCAAACTGTCCAGTACTACCAAAGTTGAAGAACTTATCCTTGCCCCCTATATATACTGTATTGTTGTAGAATTTCAAAGGTGATAAAGACTTGAAGTTTACAACATAACCAATATTGCGAAAAACATTACTGTGAACAAGAATGTTTGACACAATTGCACCACTATTGTAAATAGGATAAGATCCAGCAGTAATATAGTTATGGAATATTTCTAGGTTAGTAGATACAACTTCAATTGCGTACAATGGCTGATCATCTAACCATTTAATCCACTCACACTCATACAACTTCAGGGCAGGCGTATTAGTTCCAGAAGCCAAACTCACAGTACTATTGAAAACGCAGTTGCGAATTGTAGTATTTGTTGTTTTGTGGTTGAATATCTCTAAAGACATCTGAGGAGAATATCCGCCACCCCAAGACATAAACTTATCAACTAAGAAAGTACAATTCTGGATATCGATGTCATCTAAATACGTTGATGGAGTTGCTCCACTATTGTAGAACTTTGATAAGTCTTCATAAGTTCTTAGTCCAGCACCACCACGCTTTGAAGTTGTATCCACATGTACGTTAACAAAACGAGCTTTCGTAAGCCGTGTAATTTCTAGACAGTTGGATTGTGTTTGCGAAGTTAATCCATCATCGGCATTTTGTGGCAACACACTAGAACCTGGACTATAGAAATACCGATCATTATAAGAACTATCAACCATATCTATAGATGACACTTTCACTGTATGCACACTAAGTAACCTTAATGCATTCTTGCGATACTTCTCAAAAGATAGGTTGTGTAAGAGAATATCAAATGTATCTCGTACCTCAATCCCAGTATTGTGGTTGTAGTAGTCACACGGGGTATTTGCAGTCGATGTACCTGTGAAGTTAAAGTTGATAATACGGTTCTTCCGCCCTTTTGATAGCTTTAAAGCACCAATGATTGTAGGCTTACCATCTCCAATTAAGGTGATACCAGAAGGTACAAGGGTTGGGTTAGTTGCAAGCGTGTAGGTTCCTGCAGCTACATTAATCACATGTCCACTATCAGGCATAACAGTGGTCAAAGCTTTTTCAACAGTTGCCCAAGGTGCAGCTTTAGTACCTTTTCCAGAGGTGTCGTTCCCAGTAGTTGCAACGTAATAAATAGTTTTATTCTGTGGAGTATCAAGGGCCAACTTGTTGAGAGTAAACACCTTACAAATGACTTGGTTATAGTGCCCTAGACCAACCTTACCTGCGGATGCTAGAGCTGGGTCAGCATCTGAAAACTCAGTCAGCAAAACAAGGTTGTTATTTGCTGTATCGATGTAGTACACTTCAAACACAGTCAAAGCAGTATTAAACGAGTAGCAGCGCACAATATATTTAAAATCTGATGTGCTGCTAGTAACATTTGTGAGTGCTTTCCATAGTTCAGTAGTGACTCCTTCAACAACTTTGGTAGCTTGAACATCTACCTGAGTATTGTTATTTCCTAGTGACAGACGAATACGATAACGATCACCATTGCTCTGGATACGTGTTTCAATGAAAGGTCTGCGAGTGGAGTTATAGTTTGTCCTATTTGCCTGAAATACCACTTCACAATCTTGGACTGTGTGAGTGTTTAGTACTGCTGAAGATGTACCACTCGTGGTATTTACTGCACTTAAATCAGTAGAAGCAGAAACACTCCAGTCATAACCAGCAGTCATGTTTGGCTTAAGATCTAGCCAGCCGTTCCCGATATTACCAGCAGTGGTTGCGGGTCTGTCAAAGCTATCGGTAAATAGTTGAGTTGTAATCATAATAATTCTGAGTTGAATAGAGTAAAAAGCTGAGTGTTTGTCACGAGAAAACCACGTGGTTTAGGCGTAACGAGTACTTTGCGTGACCATCTTCAAAAGTGACTAAAACAGAGAATATGTGCCCAATCTTGAAAAGGTAGATTGAGGGAGTATGACTGCAAAATCAGAGCAGATGAGAATAACTGGCGAGAAACCAGACAATCACAAAAGCTTTATTGAAGGGAAAAAGCTACTGGAGCTAATCCCACTAACCCAAGTAAATTGAGTACAGAAGTCAAGGGCATTCCACTCGCTGTTATGCTAGACGTCACTAGTCACCATGACATGAGAAAGCAGAGGTCACTGTACAATCCCAAATCATTCAGCGACCACAACCTGGATCAAATGCTTTGCACCATCTATGCGTGGACAAAGATGATGATTACGGCGAAGTCTACCACTTATTGCTTAATTGGAACCATACTACTCACGTTCTTGTGCCAGATAAGCACAAGCGAATTGATAGGTTCGCTCTCATACACTCTTTGCTCAAGATACAAGCGCAACCTTTGTCGAGACGATTAAACCTCATATGTGCAATCGCACCTATTGAGGTTATACTACGCCTATTTACTCACACTGGTATATCAGAGTGTTTACAATTGTTACCTGACGCTAATACTGTATTTTTGCTTTTGATCAAAGTTAGTGTCTTTTGCCGCTCAGTTCCCCTTTCTTTCCGCACGCGGCACACTGTAAATCTCTATAAAATACTTCTTTTAGTGCAAGAGTAGCTTCAAGTCACTCTCATACACTATTTCTCAAAGTCAAGCATAATTTATGCTAGTACTATTTGGTCTCCATATATGCAGCAGCACTTTTGGAGGTTATACTATGCTTGTTAGCTTACGCTGTCACATTACAGCGCTTGTAATCAGCTACATAACGCTAACGCTGCATTTTAACTTTCACCAAAACTAGTGTTTTTGCTCCTTAGTTCCCCTTCTATCTACCAAGCAACACACTGTAAACTAATATTAAATATTTTTTGGTGACAAACTTATGATGTATTCTTTAATATAACACACTATTTTTCAAAGTCAAGCATAATTTTTGCTGTCGATGGCGAAGGAAAACAAAGAGAAGCGGTGAAGCTGCTATCGGTAAAGCACGGGTGCGATCGCTTTTCCGGGTAGACTTGAGAGGCGATCGTATCGTATCATTTACATGCTCAACATTTTTAAAAGCAGTCTTATTAATTGGACAAGTGATATTGAGCAAGAAATAAATAATTACGAGAATACTTTTATACAATATGCTGATTTAAACTCTATCTTGAGAAATATTTTAGAATTTTATAAAAAACTCTATGTTGTTAATAACAAACGAGTTACTTTAGTTTCAGCGCCCGTCAACTACGCCTAGGATTTTTTTTGGCTAGTGTCTCAAGATCTGTTGCGTTCCGCCTAGTTAGCGTGAGGAGTAGTGCAACGCTGCGATAATCAGCGATTTGCTTGGGTAAAGTAGGCCGTTGTTAAATCATCAGTTTGTATATCCTCATGCAACGCCAGCCGCCAAAATGGATCAAAAAATGCAGTAGTGATAATTTTCTTAAACTGAAGAATTAATATATTTATAGTTATTAGTAATAAAGTAACCATATTTTAGCCTGTTTCTTTTTAAAGTGACTTCTTAAATTATTTTATAAAGGGGTATAAATGGAACAAAATGCAGATGAGCTACCATCTATTAATAGCTTACTTTTGCCTGAAATTTACCAGGAACTACAACACAGCCTAATTCAAGGATGGCAGTGTTTTAATGAAAGTGAAAACTCAAAATTATTAAATGAGTTTTTTGAATTTCTTTTAAATGCTGGATTTGACGAAAGTCAACATAGAAAAAATATTCCTAACCCAGCATATGATT
The DNA here is from genome assembly GCF_015206995.1 of aff. Roholtiella sp. LEGE 12411. Taxonomy (GTDB): domain Bacteria; phylum Cyanobacteriota; class Cyanobacteriia; order Cyanobacteriales; family Nostocaceae; genus Komarekiella. The sequence goes on from NZ_JADEXR010000056.1 coordinate 23,670, forward strand.
ATGCAGCTAAATTAATAGGTAAACCTTTTCTAGAAACTGCTAGAAAGTTTGAAATTCAATTTGATGAAATTTTTCCTGGGAGCTTTTCTACCTCAAAAGAAGTTAAAACAGGAGATTTTGAACTTCGACTATTTAAGTTAAAAGCTTTTTATCGGAATAAGCCTTTATGCCTATTTTTACTTATATTTCCTCATTTTCACGAAAAATTTGGCTTTCCGCTAGCACCAGAATTAAAAATCTTAGAGTTGTACTAACTATACGTAGTTACTCCTTGTGTGGCGTGGCTGGATGGGACATCTGGTATCTTTTTTCTTAGCTTGTGCTTAGGTATTTAGAGGATGTTTGAAAAACTCGGTTATTTCAGATTTTTGCGGGTAATCCAAACTGGGATTTTCTCCCAATAATTTTCTCTACTTGAACCAAGTATTTCCCTTTAGTTGCACTTGTAAACTAGCGACTTCTAACTTTTATTGTTACGCTTTGAGTATTTTTTTTGACTTAGCCAGATAGATGTACTTAAGATATGCCAGATTTAGGTTAGAGAAAATAGTAACTTTAAGAAAATGTAAAGCTAGCAAAAATATTACCTTATAAATGTTAATTTAAAAAGGTTGATAAAGCACTTGTGGTGGACAATTACAAAAATAATTTCTCCCGCAAGCAGGTGATTTGATAAGTTACTGACGCTGTTAGACAAAAGTTAAAAAACAAGGAAAAGGATTTACGCAGGGTACTTTTAACTATAAGGCAAGTAACAGCCTAGTTAATCATCCTATAGGGGGATAAAGTAGAAAAATCAGTCCAGTGTTAGGGTCTACAGGCAGAAATATCAACCAACTGCTGATTGAGGTTTGGTAGGTTTTCCAATTGCTGCTCATCTATCGTTCGGTTCTGGTGTTCGTGTATCACTGTTTCTTGCTTAACTAAGTTAATACTTGTTAAGTAGGTAGGAGATGTTTAAGACTGTTTTTCCTTGGATATTTATCAGCAAAGTATACTTTCTGAGGCTTTTGTACTGTTTTAAAGAGTGCTTCTTCTTATACTAAATTTGTTTGGTTCTTCGGCTACTTTTATCGAATAAATTAAAGTAATTAAAATTTAATGCCTATATTTTTAAATTATTTAAGCCCAGAACTGCTACTATGCAAAGCTTTACAAGTCTTTAGATATGTTCAGGACTTACGCAAGTGTCATATTTTTAACGCCAGAGGTTGTCCAGAGTCAAAGGTCAAAAGTCCAAAAAACCTTGATTCTTGACCCTTGACCTTTGACCCTTGACTCTTATACCAGAAGCCTTGTGTGCCAGTTGCGTAAGTCCTAATGTTTGAATACTGAGAGTATTATAATCATATTTATAAAATTAAAAAGTTTTCGGCAATCGCTTTGTGCCGAAGAGACCAATCATCGATTTTGACGAACGGTATGATCGCGATCGCTTCGGTAAGGCGTAGTTGCGTTAGCGCAGCTTAACATGCCCGGATGGGGAAGCAAGCTGCGCGCAGCGTCTGGTAGAGAAGTTATCGCCCCCTATTCCCAACCATAGACATGAAAGGAAATTGCACAGTCAAACTGGAGTAACACCAAGAACCTTGTATCAGGTATCCACATATAGAGACTGTCAACAAAGCCGGTTGATACCGTCAATGTTAACTAAGATACTTTTGGTTGCTGCCATAAGATGAGGTTCAATTGAGAGCAGTAGCAAGCCCCATTACTAGTTTCTGGTTCGTTTTCAGCTATCCAATCATAAATTTTTCCCGATTGTGTTAGTGCCACTTTTTCTGAACGATAAAGCCGAGGAGTAGGGCAGTAAGCTTGGCCATTGATGTGTATAGCTGCAATCTGCCAATAATCGCTCTCTGGTACAACTTCTAAAAACCCGTTATTGTAAGGCTCGATTATTCCTATATTCATCTATAACCATCAAACTTTAAAACAAAGACCACAACAAAGCCGATACCAGCCAATTCTTGCGAATTAAAGCTGGAATCACCAGGGAATGCAGTAGCAACCCCTGCTAATGATTGTGGGTTCGTAGTCAATGGAAATCTGAATTATTGGTCACTTTTTGGCTTGATTCCGTCGTTATTTGCAGCTTTAATGTAAGAGGAATGCGCGCAAACTAGGCTAAATCAAGACTTACGCACAGGTGGAAAATCGTAAATACCTTATTGCAGTAAGTGTGTTTGTGAACAAAGCCATACATTATCAACACTTAATTTGCTTAACTGTCTTAACTGTCCTTGCATTCTCGCCATAATCTTAAGAAACTAATGTGTGGTGTAGAAAGTGTAGTAATTTTGCTGCTTATAGCGGTTATCTGCCACAAGCAAAGCTATTCAAAACATATACCTATCTTAAAAACAGCGTAAGTCCTGAGTTAATCTATACATGTATCTCTAAAGAGGCAAAAAAATGGATATTGATAACCTAGCTCAAATTTCTAAACGAGATTTGGAAATCATTCAACTACATCAGTTTCAACAACCCATCTTCTGTTGCAATATCACTGCAATTGCCTATGCCTTTACCGCATTGGGATATCTGACGACTGTTGATGAGATTTTCTATGTCACTCAACTGCCGATCGCATCGGTTTTAGATGATGGCATGACCCTAGCAGAAACCTACGACACTTGTCGAATTTACCTTGAAAGAAAAAAATTACCGCTGTCCATTCGGGTGGAGCATTTTGATAAACCGAGTATGACGCTTGAAGCATTCACACGTGAAGTTGAAGCCGCCGTTTGTAATGAACTTGATGTCCATATTCTTAACTTCAATACCCGTATTGCCCATGAAAATCCAAGTTTAGAGGGTGGTCACTTCTCCCTATTGGCAGACTATGACCCTGACACTCAAGAAATCACCATTGCAGATACAAATCCCAAACGGTATACCCGGTTTTGGAGATGCCCAGTTCAGCGTCTATATACCGCTTGCATGGATAAGGATTCTTCATCGAATCGCTCTCGTGGCATGATCGTGCTTCGCAGACAGGAAAAAGCCAATCTAGCAGGTAATGCAGTGGTTCATCCAGCAGAAATCGCCTTGAACGCTCTCCATTCTGAAAACGGTTGAGTATTGATGCGAGTTGGCAATGCACCAGCGTTAGCTTATGTATTACTTGAGCGGACTGGCATCAAGTGGCGTGCAAACCCCCTCTTCTGCGGACTGCCGACGCTCCTACGTCGCTACCGCTTCTCTACGAGACGCTCTTGCGAACGCTAACACCAACGCAGTGGCTTGGCTACACGAGATAAAACCTGCCTCCGCACGTTAACAAACCCTTGATTTGGTGTTAGTCCACGGAGGTGAACTTTGGTTGTGTAGTAGCAAATTCTATTCGCCTAGTACTTTTCAAACATTCTTTTAGTATCAATTCTTAGAAAAACCGCAAATTGCAATTTCTTCTTGACTAAAAGTATCCTTCAATATCTTGCGAAGAACACGCTGAATATGAAGGTGTTTTCCAGGCTTGACTTTTGTCAGTGTCAGCAGTAACAGGTTATTCTCCCCAAAATTTTCTATTCCAGCTACTCGCGTGGGTTCTAAAACATCCTGTTCATCAACCTTTAACTGCTGTCCTACCTTTTCAATCAATCTATATACATGATCTAAATTGCAGTCATAAGAAACGCTAACTTCCACCCTTGCATATATATACCGCTTGGAGAAATTGATAATTGATCCAATATCTCCATTACGAATAATCTGCAATTGACCATCAGGATGGCGGATGTGAGTGGTTCGCAGTTCAATCGCCTCTACAACCCCCTCAACACTTCTCTCTTCCATTTTCCCGGCTTCAATATAGTCACCCACTAAGTAATAGTTTTCAAACAAAATCAAAAATCCACAAACGACATCATTAATGAGGTTTTGCGCCCCAAAACCAACTGCTATACCCACAATTCCTGCACCTGCTAAGATAGGCGCAGGATCAATACCAATCAGCTTGAGTATGGTCACTCCAGAAGTAAAGTAGACGAAATATTTGGCAAAACTCCGTATTAAAGGAATAAGCGTCAACCGTTTCTGTCGTTGTGAGTCATTGGCATGTGTAGTTTTTAAGTAGAACTCATCAAGAATAAAGTAAACAACTTCAATCAAAACATTGCTAATAAAGAAAACCCCAATAATCTGCACAATTTTAGGAGTATAAGCATTTATCCAAGCAATAGGTTCTATCTCTGGAACAACAAGATTTACTATACCGACATAAAGGATGTATTCCAAACATTTTTTGAAGAGAGGTATAAGCTGACATAAACGTTCGTATAATCTCAGTAGATTGTTAGAACTAGAATATTTAAGACTCAGAGCATCGAGAGTATCAACAATAGTAGCAACAGCTTTGATAATGAGTAAACCAACAGTGATAGTAATGTATATTTTTAAAGCAATGTAAATATACTTAGAAACGACTTCTGGTAAGTAGAGAAATTTAGCACACAGGATAGCAGAAGCTATCCATATACTATGAATAATAATTCTCTTTAAAATATTAAAAAACGCCTCGATACTCTCATCATTAGCCTTGATTTGATCAGCTTTTTTAGCGTAATCGCAAACCCAGTCTATACCCCGACGTAAGGATGGTATGCTAAATTTAACTAGCATTAGCAAACTCACCGTTTTCAAGCTTGCAGTTAAGAGATTGAGCCAGAATTGAGTAGGAAGACTGCGAATAAAATTAAGTTGAAATTCCTGAATGTTTCCACCTTGATAAATTACCATCCCATTTATGCTAATCAGCGCAAGACATAGTACCACAGAAGTCAGAATTAAAATTCTGCTGATACTCTGGCGCAGGAAGGTGATATTTGCAGTTTTTCCTTGAAGCCAAGAAACTTTAGTGACCCGCTTGAATATTATGCCAATCAGCCAGTTAAAAAGCGAGAAAATGACTATTAAAAATACAATTTCACCCAGGATAATTAATATATTCATCTGTTGAGTATAAATATCTGAAAAAAAGGCGGACTTTTAGAAATTTATGAGTCGCCTAATATACTTACATAAATATAGTAAGACAAGGAAGGCATTGAGCCAAGATGCATTTGCCCAGATAGAAAGACATAAAGGCATTCTGCTTAGTTTAGGTCTGAAAATTCAGTTTTGGGTGTTCGCGGAGCGTCTGGTAAAGAAGATATCAAAGCGATAAGAGCAAAACTTCTGCCGCGCGACGTCTTAGAGGATGTTTGAAAAGTATTAGGCGAATATAGAATTCGCTACTACACAAACCAAGTCGACGCAGGTGGACTAACGAAAAATGAAAAAGCAGGGGAGCTCTTAGCAAGGGAGCAGGGGGAAAAATCACGCCACTTGCGGGTGAGGTTTCAACCAACTCTTAAAAGGAGCAAGGGAGCTTTCACGCCACTTGCGGGTGAGCCTTGTACCTTTAGTTCCCCCTGCAAGACTGCCTCTTATCAAGGATTTTAACCCAGGTCGGTGGAGAGAAGTCTGAGCGGAGGCTCCGACGCTCCTACGTCGCTATCGCTGCGCTATCCGTTGGCGTAGCCCGCCGCAGCGAAAAGTTCTGTAGGCGCAGAGAAGTCTGAGGCGAACGGGGTTTCCCGCCGTAGGAAACTTTTCAAGACAGGCATCAGAACTTCTCCTGTCGCAGATCAGGGCGAACGGAGTAAAGTCTCGTATAGTCGCGACTTCCAGTCGCCAGGGCTAGTAATAAATTAGACTTTTCAAATAACCTCTGCGTATGGAAAAACTGAAGATAGCGGCGATACTTGGGGAAAAACGTGATTTTTAGTTTTTTCACGAGTGCTGGGCTGAGCACCTTGCTTTGTAGATTGTGATTAAAAAGCTTCTGGCTAAGTTCTCGCAGTGGGGGATTAGTTGTGTAAAGAGAAACCTATGTAGCTGGGATGGGTAGTAATTGCGACAGTCGAAGGTATTATTTTCTCTGTCACCCTCATCCCTCTTCAGCTAGTTAGCTAAGTTTGACGTTGCATATAAAATACTTTTGGGAAATGAGTGAGATTTAGATACTGGCGAGTTGTTTAGTAATTGTAACAGACAAAAAAATTATTTTGATTGTGCAGTTTTTTCAATTAAGTAATAGTTTGTGCCAAACAATCATTATTAGAGTTGTATACTGATGCCAAACATACTCAAAAATATACAAACTAAAAACTTAATTTCAATAGGTTTGCTAGTTTTTATTCCGGTTGCTATTGCAGCAGAAAAGTTAGACTGGGATGCATTAATAGTGTTTGGACTTTCAGCGCTTGCAATCATTCCCTTAGCAATATGGCTGAGTAGGGCGACAGAAGAGATTGCTGTGGTTTTAGGGCCTTCTATAGGAGGCTTATTAAATGCAGTCTTCGGTAATGCGACTGAGTTAATCATTGCTCTAGCAGCTCTCAAAGAAGGCTTGGTAGACATCGTAAAAGCCAGCATTACTGGGACGATTATCAGTAATCTACTATTGGTAATGGGGCTATCCATGCTATTAGGAGGATTACGTTATAAGGAGCAGACTTTTCAGCCAATGGCTGCGCGAGTAAATGGTTCCACAATGACACTGGCAGTAACTGCAATTGTTCTGCCTGCCATGGTGATAACTACATCTAATGTCGTCGAGCAAAGCGCTATTACCAAGCTGTCGATTTTTGTAGCGGTTATTTTAATTGTAGTTTATGGTTTTACGCTGTTATTTTCTTTAAAAACTCACAGCTACCTCTACGATGTTGGGGTTGTAGAACTAGAAGGTAAGGTTTTTCAGGAGGAAGAAGCCACAGAACAAGATAAACATTCAAAGCCAAACTTGAGCCTTTGGGTTAGTATTTTGCTTGTGGCTACGATTGGTATAGCCTTCGTGTCCGAGATTTTTGTTGGTGCAGTTGAACAGGCAACAAAGGGACTAGGATTGACACCTTTATTTACCGGAGTAATTTTGTTACCACTGGTTGGAGGTGCAGCCGAATATATAACCGCTGTCCGAGTAGCAATTAAGAACAACATGGATTTGTCAGTGTCTGTAGCAATGGGGTCAAGTCTACTAGTTGCTTTGTTGGTTGCGCCGCTTCTTGTGCTAGTTGGGCAGGTGATTGGACAACCAATGGACTTAAACTTTAACTTGTTTGAGGTTGTTGCGGTCATCATTGCTGTGGTCATTGCCAACCTAATTAGTTTGGATGGTCGCTCCAACTGGTTAGAGGGGATGCTGTTGCTTGCAACCTATGCTGTATTAGGGGCTGCCTTCTACTTCCATCCAGTTTGAGTGCTAATCGGGCAATGTTGCTATCTAGTGGGTATTGTTTGTGTGGATGGAGGAAGGGGAAAAATACCAAATTTATAAACAAGAGGAAAAGGTAAAATCTTGCTCCTAGTGGGCGACCTAATTCATCAGAATCATCCGCTTTACCTACAATTCAACTTTGTCATAAGCACCGCTTAATGGTATGAGCCAATTGTTATTTTTGCGCGATCGTGCTTTCTTAATACGAAAAATTTAAAGTATTACTTGTTCATTTAGGTACTCCAATGAAAAAATTGATTAAAGGTTTACGCGAATTCAAAAGTAGTTACTTTTCCGCCAATGAAGAACTTTTTGAACAACTTTCTCATGGTCAAAAACCTAGGGTACTATTTATTACTTGTTCGGATTCGCGTATCGATCCAAACCTGATTACACAAGCCAAATTAGGTGAATTATTTGTTATCCGCAATGCAGGCAACATTATTCCACCATTTGGTGCGACTAATGGCGGTGAAGGGGCAACAATTGAATATGCTATTCAAGCGTTAGATATTCAACAAATTATTGTCTGTGGTCACTCGCATTGTGGTGCTATGAAAGGGTTAATCAAGTTAGACAGCTTGCGGTTAGAAATGCCGCTTGTACATGACTGGCTTAAATATGCAGAGGCAACCCGACGACTGGTGAAAGACAACTATAGCCATTACGAAGGGGAAGAACTCTTAGAAATAACTATTGCTGAGAATGTACTCACCCAAATCGAAAATTTACGGACTTACCCTGTGATTCACTCTAAGCTTCACCAAGGACAACTCAGTATTTATGCTTGGATTTATCAAATCGAAACAGGGGAAATTTTGGCATATGATCCACAAAAGCATGCCTATGTCTTGCCTCAAAATCAGCTTCTCCCATCGGAGATAGATGAGACATTACTTAGCCCACCTTTAACTAGCAATGTGGAAATACATTTCACTAAAACTCAACAACGGGCGTTTCAATCCTCTCAGGAATTCCCTATTTCCGAACATCAATGGTTTCCAATGACAGTACTTTCTCCAGAGCAAATGGAGCGAATTTATCGAGGATCGGCAACAAAGTAAAAACGTAGAATATAATTCTGGCGTTGCATAATAGAGGGATGATTGGCAAAAATTATGTCATAGTGTATTTTCAATGTTGAAAATACACTTTACAAAAACAATTGTACAAGATTAGGTTTTTTGACTAAATTGCTTTAGGTAGGTCTTTGTTAAACGCTAACTTTAATAGTTTATAAGTACAAAAAATTAGAAACCGTTTAACAAATATTGTTTCCTTGGAGACAAAAGCATCTAATTTATGTCTTTAGTAATCTTGTTTCTGATTATGTCGTTGTTATGCCAACACAACTAATGTCATAAACTGTTCATAATTAATACCAATTAATCGTTTTACTTACTGGGGATCTGATTCGATTTTTACTAAATGACTCGTCATTTTTGATGCACTATATTTTTATTTATGTATCATTTTCCCACAAACTTTGTTTTAAGGACATGTCTAATACTTGTTTCTTAAATGTTCTTTTTTATCTTTGGGCAAAAAAGCTATATTTTATATAAATAAAGTCCGCGAAAGCGGACTTAAGTAAGGGCTTCTGTCACTTTTATCGGCTACAATCATGTATAGAACATGATGTTTTTATTGTTGATTATTACTTTTGAAAAATCAAGTCTTTTTAATCAAGTTGTTGGACATAAATCCTTGAGTTATATCTCTTTTATATAGATGTCTAAATTATGTGTGTTTTGATTTGCATAATCATATCTTTTTTTTTGTTTTTGTAATTTAAAGTTGATATTATTTTGGACGTAATTCAGTTACTTATGTCTTTCAGACTTCAAAATTTCTAAGAGTTTTCAATTAAAAAGGTAAATGTGGTCAGGTATAACAGCCCCAGGAATGAATTTCCAGTTCTGGGGCTTTATTTATAGTGAGAAATAGCAATTTTCAGGGCATTGGGCATGGG
>NZ_JADEXR010000338.1 GCF_015206995.1 aff. Roholtiella sp. LEGE 12411
GCTTCAGGTTCGGGACAACCACTGGAAACGGTGGCTAATACCGAATGTGCCGAGAGGTGAAAGGCTTGCTGCCTGAAGATGAGCTCGCGTCTGATTAGCTAGTAGGTGTGGTAATAGCGCACCTAGGCGACGATCAGTAGCTGGTCTGAGAGGATGATCAGCCACACTGGGACTGAGACACGGCCCAGACTCCTACGGGAGGCAGCAGTGGGGAATTTTCCGCAATGGGCGAAAGCCTGACGGAGCAATACCGCGTGAGGGAGGAAGGCTCTTGGGTCGTAAACCTCTTTTCTCAGGGAAGAACACAATGACGGTACCTGAGGAATAAGCATCGGCTAACTCCGTGCCAGCAGCCGCGGTAATACGGAGGATGCAAGCGTTATCCGGAATGATTGGGCGTAAAGCGTCCGCAGGTGGCGATGTAAGTCTGCTGTTAAAGAGTGAGGCTCAACCTCATAAGAGCAGTGGAAACTACATTGCTAGAGTGCGTTCGGGGCAGAGGGAATTCCTGGTGTAGCGGTGAAATGCGTAGAGATCAGGAAGAACACCGGTGGCGAAAGCGCTCTGCTAGGCCGCAACTGACACTGAGGGACGAAAGCTAGGGGAGCGAATGGGATTAGATACCCCAGTAGTCCTAGCCGTAAACGATGGATACTAGGCGTGGCTTGTATCGACCCGAGCCGTGCCGTAGCTAACGCGTTAAGTATCCCGCCTGGGGAGTACGCACGCAAGTGTGAAACTCAAAGGAATTGACGGGGGCCCGCACAAGCGGTGGAGTATGTGGTTTAATTCGATGCAACGCGAAGAACCTTACCAAGACTTGACATGTCGCGAATCTCCTTGAAAGGGGAGAGTGCCTTCGGGAGCGCGAACACAGGTGGTGCATGGCTGTCGTCAGCTCGTGTCGTGAGATGTTGGGTTAAGTCCCGCAACGAGCGCAACCCTCGTTTTTAGTTGCCAGCACTTCGGGTGGGCACTCTAGAGAGACTGCCGGTGACAAACCGGAGGAAGGTGGGGATGACGTCAAGTCAGCATGCCCCTTACGTCTTGGGCTACACACGTACTACAATGCTACGGACAGAGGGCAGCAAGCATGCGAATGCAAGCTAATCCCGTAAACCGTGGCTCAGTTCAGATCGCAGGCTGCAACTCGCCTGCGTGAAGGAGGAATCGCTAGTAATTGCAGGTCAGCATACTGCAGTGAATTCGTTCCCGGGCCTTGTACACACCGCCCGTCACACCATGGAAGCTGGCAACGCCCGAAGTCATTACCCCAACTTTTCGGAGAGGGGGATGCCTAAGGCAGTGCTGGTGACTGGGGTGAAGTCGTAACAAGGTAGCCGTACCGGAAGGTGTGGCTGGATCACCTCCTTTTAGGGAGACCTACACCCCTCAAATATCGAAAGCAAACAGCAAATAGATATAGAGATGGTCATTCCTAGGTCGGTCGCAGACATTTGTTCTTGGCTTTCAAACTATGATTTGGTTCGTATATAAAGATATGGGCTATTAGCTCAGGTGGTTAGAGCGCACCCCTGATAAGGGTGAGGTCCCTGGTTCGAGTCCAGGATGGCCCACCTGAAAGTAATTAGTAATTGCTAATTGGTAATTCGTAGTTATTTACGAATT
>NZ_JADEXR010000305.1 GCF_015206995.1 aff. Roholtiella sp. LEGE 12411
CCCCATGCCCCATGCCCCATGCCCCATTCCCGGTACAGTTTTTCATGATAATTAACACATTAATTGGGCTGGTATCTAATAATAAATAAGTCGGCACTAATCAACGTCAATAGTACAGAGGCAATTTATCGCATCTGTACAGGAGTCAAAAATATTAAACTATAAGACCCTTGACCGTGGATTGTTACTTAGCTGCTGTGCTGTACCAAAATCAACCGTTGTGCAATTTCCCATAAGGATAGTTGAAGTGACTAGGACTAACTCAGACTTTCTTGCCTCCGCCGATCCTGCTATTGCGGAGCTAATCAACCAAGAACTACAACGTCAACGCGATCACCTGGAGTTGATCGCTAGTGAAAACTTTACCTCTGCTGCCGTACTAGCGGCTCAAGGTTCTGTACTAACAAATAAATATGCCGAGGGATTACCTGGTAAACGCTACTATGGCGGTTGTGAATTTATAGACAAAATTGAGCAACTAGCGATCGACCGTGCTAAAAGCTTGTTTGGTGCCGCCCATGCGAACGTACAACCCCATTCCGGGGCACAAGCAAATTTTGCAGTGTTCCTAACTCTACTGGAACCAGGAGACACAATTATGGGCATGGATTTGTCTCACGGAGGACATCTGACCCACGGTTCACCTGTGAATGTTTCGGGTAAATGGTTCCAAGTTCGCCACTATGGTGTTAGCCAACAAACAGAACAACTCGACTATGACCAAATTCGAGAATTGGCACGCAAGGAGCGTCCTAAGCTTTTGATTTGTGGTTATTCAGCTTATCCCCGTGTCATTGACTTTGAAAAGTTTCGCAGCATTGCTGATGAAGTCGGTGCTTACTTACTGGCGGATATTGCCCACATCGCTGGCTTGGTTGCCAGTGGTCTTCACCCCGACCCCATTCCTTATTGTGATGTGGTGACTACAACTACCCACAAAACTCTACGTGGCCCCAGAGGTGGTTTAATCTTGACCCGTGACGCAGAACTAGGTAAAAAGCTAGATAAATCTGTTTTCCCCGGCAGTCAGGGCGGGCCATTGGAACACGTGATTGCTGGTAAGGCAGTAGCTTTTGGAGAAGCTTTAAAACCAGATTTTAAAGCTTATTCGGCTCAAGTTATAGAAAATGCTCGTGCTTTGGCAGATCAACTGCAAAACCGGAGTTTAAAACTGGTATCAAATGGCACTGATAATCATTTAATGCTGGTTGACCTACAGTCTATTGGTTTGACGGGTAAGCAAGCAGATCAGCTGGTGAGTGGTGTGAATATTACTGCTAACAAGAATACAGTTCCTTTTGATCCGCAGTCACCATTTGTGACTAGCGGTCTGAGGTTAGGTTCTCCGGCCATGACTACTAGAGGTTTAGGAGTAGCAGAATTTACAGAGATTGGAAATATTATTGCAGATCGCCTACTTTCCCCAGATTCGGAGATAGTTGCTCAAGATTGCCAACAACGAGTGGCAACATTGTGCGATCGCTTCCCTTTATACCCTCATCAGGAAATTCCTGTACCAGCCCTTGCATAATTGGGCATGGGGCATTGGGCATTGGGCATGGGGCATTGGTTATTCCCCCTTGTCTCCATTGTCCTCT
>NZ_JADEXR010000306.1 GCF_015206995.1 aff. Roholtiella sp. LEGE 12411
ATAAGAGACAGATGGGGCATGGGGCATGGGGCATTCTCTTCCCCTGCTTCCATTATTTACTTGGTTTTGGTAATAATAAGCACTAAATAAAATTGTTGGAGAAAGTTCAACAGTCAACTATGCTATGATTAGATGGTCGAGAAATATTTTCGGTCATGTGACTGAATTATATAGACGCCTCTCCGAATCTAAATCTCTACACTCTTTGATTCTAGAGGTATTACATGTCGGTTCATATTGATAATCTATCTATTAAAGTTGAATATCATAACTCCAATCGTGTCACTTCAAAGTTAAGATTTTTGCAAGAGGTTCAATATATTTACTAATTCATTGTTCCTTGAGAGATAAACTTTAGTGGAATATCTTTCAATTGAACAATTTAATTCGGATTGGCTAAACTGTTGAGAATAATGTCAATATTTGAGATTAAAAATTAACTTATCATCTTGCTAAAAGCTTCAGCTTTTAGTTAACCGAATCGCATTTGAATATCTTCTGCAAACTTGTATATATTACTGTCAAAAACATGCAGCAAAGACTGACAGTAAACTTATCTCGCAAACATAATATAGTATACACATACCGCTGAAAAATATGCCAAACACTATAATTACCCGTCCTGAGTCCCTTTCGGAAGATTGTTTTTTTACTTACGCAATTGGGACTGAATTACATGATAGCAATTCTACCGCCCAATATTTACGCCGAATCAGGAAAGAAGATAAACCGTATATTGACGTAGCAGTTTCTCCTAGACCTGGCTATCGTTTTGAAGTTTGCCTTATCCCAGTGGAAGGGTTCGCTCAAGAAACAATATTGACAAAAGATGGATTGGCCAAAGCTTTAGGGGTTATTTGTGCTGTATCTAATAAAGCTAGAAAGCGATTTCCTTCAGGGAACGGACAGGATATTGTCCGATGCCAATTTAGCAACTTAGCTGATGCAGTAGCTGTAGCAAATAGGTTGTCCGCATTACCCTCCAATATGTATGAAACTATTTCCAAAGTTCCATCTGTTTTGTGAAAAAATTAATGGTTTGTATGCCATCTGATCCAACCAGCGGTATTCGCTGATCCTTGCCGAAAAATATGCGTTTTAGCTATTCAGGATCTGAGCCAAACGCGTATAACTTTCCTGTTTTGACATGATAACCCCTAATTCAAAGAGAGTTTTTTTATGACTAACGGCCCTTTGCGTGAAGAACCTCGTAATCAACGAGCTACTGTAATTCGTACAAGTAATGAATTTGTTCTCTTGGAATGGCTAAAATCGACTGGTCGCCTAATAGAGCGAGAGCCTCAAGAATCTGAGTATTTAAATGAAGTAGAAGAAATTTCAGAGATGATAGATCTAGATGATATTCCTTATGATCATGATGATGACGATGTTGAAATGGATTTAGAAGCTTAGCATATCAAATGATTTTGACACTCCCCTGGCTAAAGCCGAGGGGATTCTTAATGAAACAATTGTAAAGACAACTGCTCAAATAATATCCGCTTTTCAGGTATTACCTTAGATGTACGGTTCTTGCCCTGATCCCGTTTGCCACGAATGGCGGAATCATGTCTGACAAGCGTAACTTTCCCG
>NZ_JADEXR010000057.1 GCF_015206995.1 aff. Roholtiella sp. LEGE 12411
CCCATGCCCCATGCCCCATGCCCCATGCCCAATGCCCCATCCCTACAAGTCACTTCACGAATCAAATCGGATTGTACCTAGGACTACTCACGATCGCAGTTTGTGAGCATCGATTCCTGTGAGGATAGCAACCATAAGCCAGGTGATAGCTAATCCCACGACTTCGCCTAAAAATAACTGTGTCAGCTGGCGTAAAACGCTCCCTACAAAAGAACCTACAGGTAGAGCAACCCCCCAACTTGCCGAACTGACGAATATCCATCGCCACGCCCAAGGAAATGGCTGGGGAATAGCCAGCCATTGTGCTAGTCCAATTCCAAAGCCGCCAATTGTACCACAAATTACCCCAGACAAGAGGCGCATAGGGAGAAGCTGAGTATTAGGTACAATCCAACCAACAGCACCAATACCAGTAGCAGTGATCACAGTCCAACCCAAAATACTTGACAAAATCCACCGGATACAGAATATGGGTTGTTTGAGCAGACAGCCTTGAGGAAGGGCGATCGCAAATCCACCGATAGCAGCCTCTACCACTCCAATATCTGGCTGATCGCCAACTTCAATTACGCACAAACTCACCAAAAAACCGCCAAAAGTAGCAAAAGTCCAGAGCAATGTAAAGCTAAATCTCGTATTCTCAGGCGCTAACGACATCAAACTCTCTCTAGTTGTAACGAAGATCTGACAGTTTTGGGATCAAACATCTTAAGAAAAACTTTGCGTCGCTGTTGCGGTGATTCCGGCGCGATGTAACCCCACAAACTCTCCCAATAAAAAAAGGAAACGCCATTAAAATTGCGATCGCGCACTGTTTGAACCTGTTTTCTAATTTGTGCGATTTGTACAGGATTACGCGGTGTTCCGGTTGAGATCCCGATTACTACAGGAATTTGACTACGAGCAAATTCTACCGCTGGTTGCTTCAGTTGAGCGATAAAACTACTTTGGTCATTTCGATATACCTGTAAAATCAACTCATTAACTAACCCTTTTTTTATCCAACTTTCCCAATCTTGCAAATAATATTTGTAGGCAAAAGCTTGATAGTTGGGAGACAAAGATATTCTGGCATTAGGTTTAACCGCTTTTACAGCTTGATAGATTTCTGCCATAAAATCAGTAATTTTGTCCGCTCGCCAACGCATCCATTCCGAATTAAAAGGGTTACTTGGGGGATTTTTACCTTGATGTTCTTGCTGGTAGAGATCAACGGTAAAGGTATCATAACCAAACTGTACTGGCATTCCAAAGTGGTCATCAAGTTGAATACCATCCACATCGTAATTTTTGACCACTTCCACAATTAATGATTGGATAAACTTTTGAACTTCTGGATGTAGGGGATTCAGCCAAGCTTGCTTAGTTATTAAGCCGTTGTCAATCTCTTCTGGCAGATTTTCTTGAATAGAGTTTATCCCTTCTTGACCAATTGTTAACCAGTCTGGATAACGCTTTGCCAATTGTGAATTATGTGGTGTCATGAACCCATATTCAAACCAGGGGATAATACTCAAACCTTTGGTTTTAGAAAGTTTCACCAGCGTTGTTAAAGTGTCGCGTCCACCGTGCATGAACTTGAGAAAAGGTTGAGTATCTGAACCTGTAATATTTTTGGCTACATTGCTCTTGTAAAAAGTATATCCTCGGTTCCAAACTACAGGATAAACTGTATTAAAGTTGAGTGCCGAAAGTTGATTTAAAGCGCGGTTAATACCCCAAGGTACAAATAGTACGCCACTCGCAACATTAGTGAGCCAAACGCCGCGAATTTCTGTAGTTACGGTTGTTTTTTGCGAATAAACTGGGTGTGAAGAGAGTGAAAATATTGTTAAACTGATCACTAATCCCAAACACAGCAAGTAATAAAACCAACGGCGAGCAACCCGATTCATCTGTAAGTGCGACCTAGTGCGATCGGAATACATATAACTACAAAATAAAGTTATAATCCTCCGGATTATGTAAAGGGATGCTGATTTTACAGCAAGGTAACAAAGACCAAATTAAGACTTTATACCTTTATACTTTGCTACGAAATTAAAATCTGTTCACTCCTTCCAATTTTAAATATTGCGAACAGCGGTAGAGACGCGACAAGTGGGTATATATAAAGGCAAAATCAGCCTGCTTTTGACAGGATTATTTTGCCTTTGTACTTTAGCAGAAAATTAAAATTTGTCTACACCTTCAAACTGCTTGATACTTGATGCATTTGCTGCTTCACCACAAGTGCGCGGTGTCGGAAATATCTTCTCAGGATTTGCTAATCCTTGAGGATTAAACACTTTTCGCACCCACTGCATAGTTTCTAAATCAGCTTTGCTAAACATATCTGGCATATAGCACTTTTTGTCTGCACCAATACCATGTTCACCAGAAATACTGCCACCAACTTTCACACAAAGTTTGAGAATTTCGCCCCCTAATTCTTCTACTTGCTCTAATGCTCCAGACACAGAATTATCATAAAGAATCAGCGGATGAAGATTGCCATCTCCAGCGTGAAATACATTGGCAACCCGATAACCATATTTTTGACTTAATATCTCAATTTCTTCCAGAACATAAGGCAACTGAGTACGAGGAATCACACCATCTTGAACATAATAATCTGGACTTAAATGCCCAGCTGCTGCAAAAGCTGCTTTGCGTCCTTTCCACAATTTCAATCTGGTTTCTGGGTCACTAGCAGTAGTAATATTACGAGCACCATTGCTTTTACAAATTTCGATAACTCGCTGTTTATTCCCTGAAACTTCAACTTCTAAACCATCAATTTCTATTAACAGAATTGCAGTGGCATCGCGAGGATAACAATTAGTTGCTACAACATCTTCAACCGCATTGATGCTGAAGTTATCCATCATTTCCATCCCACCAGGAATAATTCCCGCACTAATGATATCGGAAACCGCTGCTCCAGCAGCTTCAACGCTGGTAAAATCTGCTAACAGTACGCAAATAGATTCTGCACTTTTAAGAATTCGCAGGGTAATTTCTGTGGCGATACCCAAAGTGCCTTCCGAACCGACAAATACACCAGTTAAATCATAACCAGGCATTTCTGGAATTTGTCCCCCTAAATCGATAATTTCTCCTTCAGGCGTGACAATTTTTAATCCCAAAACGTGGTTAGTGGTGACACCATATTTAAGGCAATGCACTCCACCAGAGTTTTCGGCAATGTTACCTCCAATCGAGCAGATAATTTGGCTGGATGGGTCAGGTGCGTAGTAAAAACCAGCACCGCTAACAGCTTGTGTTACCCAACTATTAATCACCCCTGGTTGCACGACTGTCCGCTGATTTTCCAAATCAATGCTAAGGATTTGCCGCATTAATGAAGTGACAATTAAAACAGAATTTTCTAACGGGAGAGCGCCACCAGATAAACCAGTACCAGAGCCGCGTGCGATGAAGGGGATAGAGTATTGATTACATATCTTCACCGCAGCAGCTACTTGTTCTGTAGTTCTAGGTAACACAACTACGGCGGGACGTTGACGATAGGCGGTTAAACCATCGCATTCATAAGTAATGAGTTCCTCGCGACGTTGCACCACGCCATTTTTGCCTAATGCTGCCTCAAATGCTTTGATAATGGGTTTCCAGTTGATTTGTTTTTTATCTTGGGTAAGCATATTTTTTCTCTGTTAAAGGTAGATGTTTACAGGTTGCTTAATATGGAAATTATTTCCTCAGATAAATCTAAAGCTATGATTGTAATGCCAGATAAGCCAGGAAATTTATCAACATAATCTGCTTGTCTGCGGAATCCTCGCAATCTAGCTAATTTTTTGGCTACAGATTTACGTATTAGCTCGGAACTAAGCTCGAATTGGTCACTAACATATCTATGAGCGTCACTTGTTTTCGGAATTGAAATTCCTTGTTGATCACGCAGATAGTTTCGTGCAGTTATAAAAGCTGCATAGTAAGCCCGACTAATAGCAGCACGAGATTTAGCCTCTTGATTTGCAGGAGTAGTTGCGGCACCTGCTAGCTCTTTAGCTACATTTAGATACTCTGACCAATCAAAACTCATCTGGATACTCTAAAGTAGTAAAAAAGTTACTCCGTACATCATAGGAGTTATGTAAGCCCCAATCCCAGTCCAGCTTATTAAGCCTTGCAACCGCTTCATGGGGGTCAAGCTTCATCAAAATAGATAGTATCAACTGCACCCAATCAATACTTTCTGGGTCAATGAATACTTCTAGAAATAGCTGGGAGTCAGGGAAATAGTGGCGAATTTTCTCTGGTGCTTCCAGCAGCACCGGAACTAAAAAGGGATGTTTATCCAGAAATTCTAAAACTTCGGTTTGCTCTCTAAAGATGTAAAACTGCTCAAGAGTTTCGATATCGGCGGGAGAAATGCTAACTGCTGCGTCTGTCATGGCATTTTGCAGGCTTTGTTGGACGGCTGTAATATCTATTGTTGCAAAAATAGCAGTCAAGAGTGAGTAAAAAGCGATCGCATGATTTAAGTACCGAAGGTGCGATGTCTTTTAGCAAGTGCGTTGAATAATGGTAAAACCCAATATTCTGTTAATTGTGGCGCTGAAGTAACATAGAATCAGACATTCAACAAGATTCCATTGATGACTAATCCTTACAATTTTTCAGTATAAGATCTTGAGTCAATACACCCTCCCATCCCTAATCAACTAACCTAGAGATAACGTTCTCAAATACTAAATAAAGTCATGGTTGAGCAACTTCTAATCAATGATGATGATTACTATGTGCCAGATGCCAACCAGTTAGTCACTGAAGATGATACACCTGTGGACAATTTCGCATCTGAAAAACAACAACGCCTCTTGGTTGGCTCTATTTACAGTTCTATACACCAGCAAACTTTTTTAGCCGCAGCGAATGTCGGTATTTACCATACAGATGGCCAACCTGCAATTGTACCTGATGTCTTTCTCAGCTTAGATGTCCAAGTGCCTGAAAATTGGTGGGAGAAACAAAATCGTTGTTATATGGTTTGGCGTTTTGGTAAACCACCAGAAGTTGTAATTGAAATTGTCTCTAATCAAGAAGGTGATGAACTGGGCAGAAAACTGCAAATTTATGAACAAATGCGCGCAAGTTACTACATTGTATATGATCCTACTCAGCAATTAACAGAAAAAGTGCTGCGTGTTTATGAACTCAGAGGAAGGCGCTACTTTGAAACTTCAGAAAATTGGTTAGAACAAGTTGGTTTAGGTGTAACTCTGTGGACAGGAAAATTTGAAACTAGACAAGATATATGGTTACGCTGGTGTTACCAAGATGGAACTGTTTTGCCAACTGGAGATGAACGTGCTGAACAGGAACGACAACGTGCTGAACAAGCAGAACAACGCACCCAATTACTAGCTGAAAGGCTGCGTGCTATGGGCGTAGATCCCGACACTCTCTAGAAGCTTCACGCAAAGATGTAAAAATTTTTACATCTTTGCGTAAGTCCTGAAAATATTACTTACTCGTGGAATTAAGAAACTCATTTATACGCTGCCAACCTTTCTCTAATAGATTCGGATCATCCGCATCAAACCATTCAATTTGTGGATATGCTTTAAACCAAGTACGTTGTCGCTTGGCAAATTGCCGTGTATGTAAAATTGTTAATTCTATCGCTTCCTCTAAAGAAATATTCCCAGCTAAATATTGCTTGATTTCTTGATAGCCTAAAGTATTTAACAAAGACAAATCAGCGCCATATTTTTGACAAAGATACTCCACTTCAGCAACCAACCCGTCTGCGATCATTTGCTCAGTACGCTGTTTAATACGAGCGCTTAACTTTTCAACATTGCAATCTAAGCCAATTTGCAAAATAGGGTAATCTGGTGGATTCTCCCCTTGCTGTTCCGAAATCGGATGCCCAGTCACATAATATACCTCTAATGCTCTTAAAGTCCGCACTAAATCATTGGGATGAATTTTTTGTGTGACAACTGGATCAACTTGTTGTAACATCGCATAAAGTTGAGGTTGACCTAGAGATTCAAGTTGCGATCGCAATCGTGTCTGTGGTGCAACCCTAGGAATCTTCATCCCTTGAACAATGGAACGTATGTACAAACCAGTGCCACCAACCATTAACAGAGGGGGAGAGAGGGAGAGAGGCGGCAAAAACAGATGAGAGGGAAAATTAATTAAGGCTTGTGCTTGCTCCTGGTAGTCTGCTACCGTCATTATGTTTATCGGATCGCAGATATCTATTAAGTAGTGCGGCACTAGTTTTTGTTCAGCTAAAGTTGGTTTAGCCGTACCAATATTAAACTCGCGGTACACTTGACGAGAATCTGCACTGATAATTACAGAACCCAAACGCAAAGCCAAAGCCAAAGCCAACCCTGACTTACCCGTTGCCGTCGCCCCACAAATCACAATTAATTTAGTCATTGATCATTTGTCATTGGTCATTAGTCAAGGGTCAAGGGTTTGGGGACTGGGAAAAAATTCTTTTATTTTCCCCCTCTATTCCCTGCCCTTCTGCTCCTCTACTCCCCTAGCCATCTCTACACTAGTCTGCAACCCCTGTATAAACTTCTCTTAAAATTGCCCTACAGTCGCCAGCAAGGCTTTTGTGTTACAATTTTGGAGTGTTTTAACTTTTGCTTGCCTTTTGGCGAGTTCAACCCCACGCATCAGGAGAATTTTCATGACGAGCAGTTACAGTGCCGATCAGATTCAAGTTCTGGAAGGTCTGGAAGCCGTCCGTAAACGACCAGGGATGTACATTGGTACTACGGGGCCGCGAGGACTCCACCATTTAGTTTACGAGGTGGTGGACAATTCAGTCGATGAGGCTTTAGCGGGTTACTGCACTCATATAGAGGTGGAGATCAACGCTGATGGTTCC
Organism: aff. Roholtiella sp. LEGE 12411; assembly: GCF_015206995.1. Taxonomy (GTDB): domain Bacteria; phylum Cyanobacteriota; class Cyanobacteriia; order Cyanobacteriales; family Nostocaceae; genus Komarekiella. Next base: position 6,866 of record NZ_JADEXR010000057.1, read on the forward strand.
GTGACTGTAACAGATGATGGTCGCGGTATTCCCATCGATATCCACTCGCGAACAGGGAAATCGGCTTTAGAAACGGTGATGACGGTACTCCACGCCGGGGGAAAGTTTGGCGGCGGTGGCTACAAGGTTTCTGGAGGATTGCACGGGGTTGGGATTTCTGTTGTTAACGCCCTCTCTGAGGTAGTGGAAGTTACAGTTTGGCGAGATAAAAAGGTTCATACCCAGCGCTATGAACGGGGTGTTCCAGTTACGGATCTGCAAGTCAAGCCTTACAAAGAGGCTAGAACTGGAACTTCTGTCACCTTCAAGCCAGATACCCAAATCTTCACCAATAGTATTGAGTTTGATTACATTACTTTATCAGGTCGCCTACGAGAGTTGGCGTATTTGAATGCCGGTGTCAGAATTACGTTTACCGACAACCGTCTAGAACTGTTAAAAAGCGATACACCCAAAGTAGAATCTTACGAGTACAAGGGTGGCATTAAAGAATATATCGCCTACATGAACCGCGAGAAGCAGCCGCTGCATGAAGAAATCATCTATGTGCAGGGGGAACGCAATAACGTACAAGTAGAAGTATCCTTGCAGTGGTGTACTGATGCTTATACGGATAATGTGCTGGGCTTTGCTAATAATATTCGCACGGTTGATGGTGGTACGCACCTGGAAGGTTTGAAAGCGGTTCTGACTCGGACATTAAATGCGATCGCCCGCAAACGCAATAAAATTAAAGAGAATGAACCCAATCTCAGCGGTGAACACGTCCGTGAAGGCCTGACTGCCGTTATTTCCGTCAAAGTCCCCGATCCCGAATTTGAAGGACAAACTAAGACCAAACTTGGTAATACAGAAGTGCGAGGAATTGTCGATTCTCTGGTGGGAGAAGTCCTAACCGAGTATCTAGAATTTCACCCTGGTATAGCAGACTCAATTTTAGATAAAGCCATTCAAGCTTTTAAAGCCGCAGAAGCAGCCCGTCACGCCCGGGAGTTAGTACGGCGTAAATCGGTACTAGAATCTTCACCATTGCCAGGTAAATTGGCAGATTGCAGTTCTCGTGATCCCAGCGAGTCCGAAATTTATATTGTGGAAGGCGACTCCGCAGGTGGAAGTGCCAAACAAGGACGCGATCGCCGAACTCAAGCAATCCTGCCCCTACGTGGTAAAATTCTCAACATTGAGAAAACTGACGACGCCAAAATCTACAAAAACAACGAAGTTCAAGCCTTAATTACAGCCCTTGGGTTGGGTGTCAAAGGTGATGAATTTGACTCCACTCAGTTACGCTATCATCGCATAGTCATCATGACTGATGCTGACGTAGACGGAGCGCACATCCGTACACTACTGTTAACTTTCTTTTATCGGTATCAGCGAGCACTCATCGAACAGGGTTTCATCTATATTGCTTGTCCACCACTATTTAAAGTAGAACGGGGGCGCAGCATACCACAGTATTGTTATAGCGATCGCGAATTGCAACAGCACCTCGCCACACTGCCTGCCAACGCTAACTACAACATTCAACGCTTCAAAGGTTTGGGTGAAATGATGCCAGTACAACTCTGGGAAACTACAATGAACCCAGAAACCCGCACCCTCAAGCAAGTGGAAATTGAGGATGCAGCCGAAGCTGATCGCATTTTTACAATTTTAATGGGCGATCGTGTAGCACCAAGACGCGAATTCATCGAAACCTATGGTTCCAAACTCAACTTCACGGATTTAGATATTTAATATCAATTATCTTTAAGGGACTTCCAAAAATTAAATTACTCAATTCTTGCATCCAATACGACTATCAAATTTCCTCTCCCCCTGCTTCCCCTGCTCACCAAAGCGATTGATTATTTTTTTATTTGGAAGTCCTTTATCTCCAGAGGGGCCCTGAGTTTCCCAGTTCCTTTTACACCTACACCTTTTGGCAGATGACAAAAGAGCATAATAGCCAAAATTTACAGAGATATTTTTCACTCCACAAAACTATGTCGCAAGATGAGTGACTATATCCAGAAGTTCATTGATTATTGTCAACAATTCTCTATTTAACTCGATTGTAAGCAAAGTTATGAAAGCGAGCAAAGGCACATCAGGAAAAGCATTGTTCAATATTGTTGGTGTAGGTAGTCTTGTTGTTCTGTCTGCCTGCACTCAGCCTGTAACAGAAACACCAACAACAACCCTTCCTCCCATCACGCCAACTCCGATAACAACCATTCCTCCTATTACACCAACTCCGATAACAACCATTCCTCCTATTACACCAACTCCGACAGGTGCAACAACCACCCAAAATTTCGCAGAACTGGCAAAATCAGCAGCTAGCCAAGGACAGTTTCAAACCCTCACACGAGCAGTGCAAGCCGCAGGCTTAACTGAACAATTGGCTGCACAAGGCCCTAACACAGTATTTGCGCCTACTGATGCTGCTTTCGCTGCTTTACCAAAAGCTACCCTAGACAATCTTTTACAGCCAGCAAACAAACAACAATTAATCAAGCTTCTGGCTTACCACGTTGTACCTGGGCGAATTACCTCCAAACAATTGAAATCTGGACAAGTCAAAACAGTTGAGGGTACTCCCATTAAAATAACGGTTAATCCTGCTAATAATACAATCACAGTCAACGATGCTAGAGTGACTCAGCCAGATATTTCGGCTAGCAATGGCATTGTCCACGTAGTTGACAAGGTAATTCTGCCACCCAATTTTCCCGCAAGTCTGAACGCTACGCCAACACCAAGGTAGTTTTTATCTGTGGTAGCTTTGAAAGCTACCCTGAAAAATGAACTATACATACATTTTTGGTTCATAAAACTTGTTTAATAAATTACATAAATATTATTAACTACAAAAATTTTAAATTTCTCAGTAACGCAAGAAACATAAAACTTGTTTATTGCCAAGGTTTATGAAAAATTAATGATCGATATTTGCAGATGCGTCAATTCCATCTGAAGTTAGTAGCAGGTAAGCTATTACGCAAATAAACTTGCATATTATGAGCATTTAGGCTGTCAAAAGTCACGCATTCAAGAGTCCAGAATTACTATTGACTATTGACTCTTGAACGCCAGTTCACTCAACGGGGGGAACCCCCGCACGTGACTGGCTCCTCTGGACAACCCTCATGAGTCAATATGCTCTCCTTTCAGGTGTTTTAGCTTAGTAAGTTCTTCCACTAACTTTCTGATTAATGTTGCCCGCCAGCCAGAAACCCATTTGTTATGCTTGAAGAACAGAGCTAGATATCATTTACCTAAACACCATAGGATTCCTATTTGATTAAGTGAAAAAACTGCGTACAACTCTAACTCCCTTTTTTCCTATTCACTATTCCCCATCCGCCATTCCCTGTCTCTACGAGTCAGTTCACGAATCAAATCGGATTACTATAGTTAAGTAAGTAACTTTAGAATTTATGATCGTAGATAAACAAAGCCTACGGAGCCAAAAGTATTATAATTTACAATTTGAGTACGCAAAAAATCCTCCGGGATTATAACTTAATCATCTGAGTTCTCTATACTCAAAAGCGATCGCAGATGGAAGCAAATAACATCAAGCTGAAAACTTGCTAATATCTTCTCATACATCTAGCAACAGCTACGATGCTGTATGTATCCAATGTACTTTTGTCTTAAGTAGGCTAATATCGGTGATCTATTCTATAATGTCAAATCGCTTCTAAATTGATTAAAATATCGTTGGATACAATAACAAGAGTTTGTCAAGTTTCATAGGGCTGAAATGTCAGCAGTGCGCTAACCTGTGAATAAGACCGAATTAGTTAAATCTAAATTGATCTGACTAATGGCATATTCTGCCCCAGCCTCAACTCCTCAGTTAAGGTAATTGGCAAAAAGGTTGACACCCGCACTACCAGTCCTATCGCATCTAGCTAAATGTAGAGCAACACTTTGCTCGACAGACTGAGTGATGTATGAAGGAAACCTAAAATGTGTGCATTCATGCTTCTCTTCTGAGTTAACATAAAATGCGCTTGTTCTAAGTAATTAAGGTATTATCTAAAACCTTCAACTGCTTAGAAGAAAGTGTAGATACTTTATTAAGGTAATCAAAGTGCTGCTGCAATTCCGAAAAGGTTGAGAAAAAATTTAAGGCTATAACTACCGTTTTTAATATCTTTTTGGTAAAAGTGGCTTTACTTTGCTTAATGACTTCATGATTAACACACAAAGAGAGTGCAATTTCTGTGAAACAGGCTACAATCGGAACAGTCTTTATAGGGAAATCTGCCATCAGTCTTAATACGTTTGTATGGAGTGGCAAATTTTTTGATCAAGGCTTTTTTTTGACCAGTCAGTTAAAATCTGTGTGCGAGAGCAACGCATATAATATTGACTAAGGTGAGTCAGTCACCTTCAGTAGCAGCTTAAAATAAACTGAAAAACCCCTCCATTCGGAGGTGTAAAAGTTCCGAAAATAATTCTGGCAAATCAGCCAAAAATTCTATTTTCGGTTAACAACCAGCTCGATTAAAAGAGCAGTAAACACATCTTGAGTAATTGATTCTGCAAGGAGCATGAGGAACGCGGCATGAACCAGGCTAACAACGTACTCGAAAGCATATATCAGCCTGACCTAGAAATAATAAATCAGCCTGAGCTCGAGTTAGAAGAACTCTTAATCGAAGATGAAGAGGACTTGCTGATCACGGATGATGGCGAAATTGATGAGTTTTTAGAGCCTCAGTCTGATGAGGACGACGCAAAGTCTGGAAAAGCCGCTAAATCGCGTCGTCGGACACAAAGCAAGAAAAAGCACTATACCGAAGATTCGATTCGGCTTTACTTGCAAGAGATTGGTAGAATTCGCCTGTTGCGGGCAGATGAAGAAATTGAATTGGCACGGAAAATAGCCGATTTACTTGAATTAGAGAGAGTGCGGGAACGGCTTTGCGAGCAGCTAGAGCGCGACCCTCAAGACAGTGAATGGGCAGAAGCGGTACAATTGCCATTGCCAGCTTTTCGTTATCGCCTGCATGTTGGTCGCAGGGCGAAAGACAAGATGGTGCAATCGAACCTGCGCCTTGTGGTTTCAATTGCTAAGAAGTATATGAATCGCGGTTTGTCGTTCCAAGATTTAATTCAAGAAGGTAGTCTTGGTTTGATTCGCGCTGCTGAAAAGTTTGACCACGAAAAAGGTTATAAGTTTTCTACCTACGCTACATGGTGGATTCGTCAAGCAATTACCAGGGCGATCGCAGACCAATCCCGCACCATTCGCCTTCCAGTTCACCTCTACGAAACCATCTCTCGGATTAAGAAAACCACCAAGCTACTGTCTCAAGAAATGGGCCGCAAACCCACTGAAGAAGAAATCGCTACTCGCATGGAAATGACCATCGAAAAGTTGCGGTTTATTGCTAAGTCCGCCCAATTGCCTATTTCACTAGAAACGCCCATTGGCAAAGAAGAAGATTCTCGATTGGGCGATTTTATTGAATCTGATGGCGAGACACCAGAAGATCAAGTTTCCAAGAACCTCCTGCGCGAAGACCTTGAAAAAGTCCTCGATAGTCTCAGTCCCCGCGAACGTGATGTTCTCCGACTCCGCTACGGTTTGGATGATGGACGGATGAAGACTCTTGAGGAAATTGGACAGATTTTCAACGTTACTCGCGAACGGATTCGTCAAATTGAAGCGAAGGCACTCCGCAAATTACGCCATCCGAATCGTAACAGCGTTCTTAAGGAATATATTCGTTAGTCAAGAGTTAATAGTCATTAGTCATTAGTCATTAGTCATTAGTGAATAAACAAAAGACAACTGACAAATGACAAAACAATAAAAAACCTGGTAGTGAATTAGCACTCCAGGTTTTTTTATTTATAGGTCATCTTGATATTTTAAAACCTACAGGATACCCCAAAAATGTAAAAAGCCTTGACCAGAAAAAAGCTCAATCAAAGCGGCTGCTAAAAAGCCGATCATTGCCAAACGACCATTCCAAACTTCTGCTTGTGGGGTAAAGCCCCAACGCCAAGCGTTGCGATCTTCAATTACAGGAGTGGTAACTTTTGTTGTAGTTGCATTTGTCATGATAGGCGCTCCAAATTAAACTTGCTAAGGTTTATTGCTTTCTGTAAACTAATATAACAATAATTTTCATGAATGCAACATTTTTTATACTTTTATTTTTAATACTTGACATAAACACCGCTATCTGAAAAACCTGTTTTAAACATCAGCCTCCAGGTGTATTTACTGAAGTTAAGTAGATATCAATAGATATTGGTTATTGATATATAATATCAACTATTTTAGCTTATAAGGTCAGCAATGTAATGCCCACACCACTGTGGTCTACTCATAAATAACCTACCTAGTTTAAAATTTTTAGCATTTAATAGAAACGCCTAGATTCAAAAACCCTTAGATTAGTACCAGGCAATCTCCATCTCTTTGTCGTTGAAGCAAAACTAAGCTTTTCGTAGATACGCTTACCATCTTGGGTAGCGTGAAGCCATATACGTTTTGCCTCAGTTGTCCTGACAAAGCTGTTAGCTGTTAATTTCTCCAACTTCGCGCAGGAGTTAGAGGCGTAGAGCGACAAGTGCCTCTAAATCCTGCAAGTTGGCTTGTCGTAGGTTTAACATAACTCTCATTATGAGCGCACTTCGACAACAGTGATCACTTTTTCATCGCGGTTGAGTTGGAGGATGCTTTCACCCTTGACATCTCTGCCTAAGATAGGCACTGATTCTACAGGTATCCGCACTACTCGCTCTTTATTCGTTAGTAAGGCTACCTCACCAGAGGCGATCGCCATTACCATACCAGCTAAATTATCAGTTTTGCTGGTAAATTTCAGTGATTGCGTGCCTAAATCACCTCGACTAGCCCGTTTTAGCTGACTCGCAGGTATGCGCTTAGCGTATCCTTCTTGAGTAACCAGTAACAATTGCTCATCCCCAACCACAGTTACACAACCAACCATTTGCTCATTTTTCCGTAGCCGTAATGCTTGTAAACCCATTGCAGTCCGACCCATAATGGGCAATTGTTCATCATTCACTGCGAACTTCAACAAGCGTCCACCCGAACTAGCTAAAATCAAATTTTCCTTTGTACTAGTGAACTGGGCAAACAACAATTCATCATCTTCTTTAAGCTTTAAAATCGTAATTCCACGACGAGTCAAATTGGTTAACTCTCCAAGAGATAGACGCTTGATTCGTCCCTCTTTTGTCAGGAGAATCATCTGTTTAGTTTCAAGATTTTCTGGAAGCAAAAAGCGGTTGACAACAGGTTCTTGAGCACCTTGAGCAGTAGTACTGAGCATAGTAATCAGTGGTCTTCCCCGTGGAGAACGTCCAGTTGTTGGAGGAATTTCTCCCACTTTGACAGGGTAGACTTTGCCACCATTGGTTAGTATTAGCAACTCTTTGTCTGTCTGAGTCAACTCGCTTTGGATAATAAAGTCATTATCGTGCAGACCGTTTTCTGTTTTCGGCTTTTTAGCTGACGGTAGAGTGCGGCGTACATACCCCCGCTGAGTAAATTCTAAAACTGCTTCTTCTGGAGGCTCTGTAAATTGGAGTTCCGGCTCAGCTTCAGCTGCGTTGCTTTTTTGCCCTACGACAACATCGGCTCCCTTATTTTTCGGTAACTCCTCGCTACGAATCAGTGCTAGCTTAGTACGCCGCGAGTCGCTGTATTTACGCTTGAACGATCGCAAGTCTTTTTTCAGCGCCTTGAGTAATTCTCGGCGATCGTCTAGTAACCGACGCAATAAGCCAATTTGCTCGCTTAGTTGCTCAAATTCTTGTTGCAAGTTTTGCTGTTCTAAACTGGTGAGGCGGCGTAATGGCATAGCCAAAATTGCATCTCCTTGTACCTCACTCAAATCCAGTCGGCTACAAAGATTAATTTTTGCCGTACTGCCGTCGGCAGCTTGTCGTAAAATTTCAATTACCTCATCCAGATGAGACAGCGCTTTCAGCAAACCTTCCACCAGATGCAACCGACTTTCTGCCTTACCTAATTCATAACTGTAGCGACGATTAAGCGTTTGCTCGCGGAAAATCAAAAACTCCTGCAACATTTGCCGTAAGCTTAACTGGCGCGGTTGTCCATTCACCAACGCCAAAAGAATCGCCCCAAAATTCATTTGCAAGGCGGTTTGATGATACAAATGTTGGAGAACTTCTTGGGGGTTAACATCGCGTTTGAGTTCAATTACCACTCGCATTCCTTCGCGATCGCTTTCATCGCGAAGATCAGAAATTCCTTGCAGGCGTCCTTGATTCACTAATTCCGCTACTTTCTCAATCCAGCCTGCTTTATTCACTTGATAAGGCAATTCTGTAATGATAATTGCTGTCCGCCGCTTGCTCCCTCTAGTGGCTGGAATTTCCTCCAACTTAGCGACTCCCCGGAGCACAATCCCACCTTTACCTGTGGTGTATGCCTCACGAATTCCCGACTCACTGATAATTTCCCCGCCAGTAGGAAAGTCTGGGCCTGGGATTATCTCAAATAACTTTTCATCTGACAAATCTGGATTGTCAATTAAGGCAATTAAGCCATCGACTATTTCCCCCAAGTTGTGCGGTGGAATATTCGTCGCCATACCTACAGCAATACCAGTGCAGCCATTGAGCAAAAGGTAAGGCAATTGAGCAGGTAAAACTGTCGGTTCTTGTTGGGAATTATCGAAGTTTCCAATAAATTCCACAGTTTCTTCACCGATTTCCGCCAGCATTCCCTCATGGCTAATGGGTGATAAGCGTGTTTCTGTGTAACGCATCGCCGCTGGTGGGTCATTATCAACGCTACCAAAGTTGCCATGTCCTGCTAGCAAGGGATAGCGGCTAGAAAATTCCTGCACCAGCCTGACTAAGGCATCATAAACTGCTTGGTCGCCGTGGGGGTGGTACTTACCTAGTACATCTCCCACTACACGGGCACATTTGCGATAAGGTCTATCTGGTGTCAAACCAAGTTCGTGCATCGCATACAAAATGCGGCGGTGAACTGGTTTTAAGCCATCACGCACGTCTGGTAATGCCCGCCCAACAATCACGCTCATGGCATATTCTAGATAAGACCGTTGCATCTCGGTGTGCAGGGCTGTGGTAATCACCTGTCCCGTTGAGAGAAGGTTTAACTGTTTTGCCATGAGTTTTTTCCCTGAATTTTAACTACACAAAAACTGCTGGAACTGAACACTGTAGCAAACACAGCATAACGGATGAAATGGGATTCCTAAAACAATCTTGATAGTCAAAGGATAAAAAGCAGTAGTATTATCCTTGATGACGGGGAGACAAATTAACCATTAAAAAGGAGGCAGATAAGTGTTTTAATCAAGTCTTAATCTGCTTTTGCTCAAGAAAACACACATTCAGTAGCCAGGATAATTTCCATGATTGCGTTGTTTGATTTGGAATTTTGAGTTCTTAAATCCCCTTCACCTCTATAAATAAAATTCTCATGAAAACTGTTTTGATTGTCGAAGACGATCTGATTAATGCTCGCGTTTTTTCCAAGATTTTGTCCAAGCGCGGTGGCTTGGGTGTAAAACACACAGAAAATGTCGAAGAAGTAATAAAAATTGCCCAATCAGGAGAAGCCGACCTAATTTTGATGGATGTTTCTCTGTCCAGAAGTGTTTACCAAGGTAAGTCTGTGGATGGGATCAAGATTACACAAATGTTGAAATCCGATCCAAAAACAGCAAACTTACCTGTTATTTTAGTAACGGCGCACGCTATGGAAGGCGATCGCGAGAACTTTCTCAAACAAAGCGGTGCTGATGGCTACATTTCTAAACCAGTTGTTGACCACCAACAGTTTGTTGACCAAATCATCGCACTTCTACCCAAAGACGACCGCTGAGAATTAACGACTTATTTCAGGAATACTCTCCCGCAAATCTTTTGGGCGAACTATTTCCTGTGTATATCAGTATATATGTACTATGAAAAGGTGGTATTAGGCAAGTGGTAACAAAGGAGTTAGGAGTTATGAGTGCAGAAGAATTGGGCGATGTCCGAAGTTTCGATAGTTAGAAGCCGACCTTTTAACTTCTCCCAAGCTGCTCAAACTTCTGACTAAGTTATAAGTTGAAATATTTAATTCCTGACTTCTGTACAGACGCGTAGACGCTTCAAAAGCGGCTTCTGATAAGAGAATAATCGCGTCTGTACTTTTAACTATCCTATTGGGTAGGCTGAAGCCTTGGGGATGATGAGTTTTCCCTTTGCTGTAGGGCTGCCTGAATGCGGGGTAATTCTAGGAATTTTTTCGTATCAGAAAGCAAGCGCTGACCCCAGAGATTTTCTTTGAGGAAATCTAAATTAGCATAGCGCTGATCTATACGAAGTGCGGCTTCTCCTAAGGTGAGTCCTTGTTGGCGTAAGCCTTGCTCGCCGGAGGCATCGCCCTTAGTATACAGTGCTACTGCCAATGCCAATAGAGGTTCTGCGGCTTGCTTATCAAGCGTGACAGCTGTTTGCCATTGCTTGATTGCTCCTTGGGTATCACCTTGCTCGTAGTTGATTAAACCAATATTGTTAAGCGCCGGCCAGAATTTTTTATCTTGTGAGACGGCTTTATTATACTGCGCGATCGCATCAGGCAATCGACCTAACAAATAGTAAGCATTACCCAAATCAAATAAGCCCTCTGAGTCATTGGGTTTTAACTTCAAACCCGCTTGATAATTTTCAACCGCCGCCTGGTAATTTTTCTGCTGAAAATTAACTGAACCCAAAGCAAACAAAATGTCAGCATTTTTGGGGTTGAGAGATTGTGCTTTTTTCAAAGCGGCGATCGCACCGTCAAACTCTTTAGTTTGCAACTGCAATCCACCTAATAGCAACCATACTTTATCATTTTTCGGAGCCAGTTGAGTAGCCAGCCGCGCTCGTGGCAAAGCTAACTCAACCTGTTGAAACTGAGCCAGTTGAGCCGCCTCCTGAGCTAAACTCAACCCCTGCTTCTCCAACTTCGCTGCATCAAGTTGCAGTGTATGAGGGATGAGTGCCTGTGCGTGAGCAGATCTTGGCACACTCCACAAACTACAGACAACCAGAAGAGAAATCAAACGAACATGTTTGGGCACACTACCGCCTCTTAGCCACAAATCAAAGAATCTTTCAGCTAGCTTAAACGATCTCCGCTGTTGCGGCATCAAAATTTTATAACTTCCAGAGGAAAAAGCCTACCAAGATGAATGTGAATGTCCTAGTAGTGCCAACAGCCCTGGTGGTGCGTCAAGAAAATGGCACAGGTGTATTATGTGGTAGAACACTATAACAGACCTGTGTTCACTCGCGTTGAAAGTGGACTTTCGGTAATTCCCCTGTATCTAACTTAACTGTGCTACGAGCCGATTTTCTAATAGCGTGTCATTTGTCAATAAGTCCTCAACGGTAATTCGCAAAAAGCGTTGTTCATCAACTTGAAAAAGGATCTTGATGCGATCGCTTCCTGGATATCCAGTTGGTGTAAGTTGGGCTATGGTTCTAGCACCTTCTTGATCATTGAGGGGTTTGACGGTGGTTTCGCCATTGTCAGAACGGCGAGTAATCAGGCGATCGCCATCAAAATAAACTTCGGTGCTACCTCTATCTGCTCCCAATTCTCCCATAATTAATTCAATACTCGGTTGATTTTCCAAAGACGCCCCCAAGACTAATTCCATTGGCTGACTCATTGGATACGCCTGTCCAGCTTTAATAATCGGATGCCATTTGTGGCATCCTTTACGGCTATCCCAGTAACGCACACCGTAACTATGGTAAAGAAAGTCTTTGATTTCTATGCCTTGAGTTAACTGTAATGCACCTTGGGCGATCGCTTCAAAAGGACGTTCGCAACGAATTTTCTCTGACTCAAAATACTGTTTTACCCATGTCTGCACTGCTGGTAATTGCACAGTACCACCAACTAACAACACTGCATTAATATCTGCAAGTTCTATTCCTTGGCGTCTTGCTTGCTGCGATAGTGTCGTCATCGACTCATCGAGTAGCTCAAAAAACGCGTGTTCTTTGAGGATATTTTCCAGAGTGTCGCGGTTTAGTTCCAGTTCATAGCTTTCAAATGTCTCATCGTCAAAATAAACTTCACTGGCTTGGTTTTGGGTTGATAGTTGAATTTTTACCTTTTCTGCTAGTCTTGTTGTTAGGGGACTTACCGCCAGTCCTTGAGTTTTGGCAAAGTAATCTACTAACCAATTATCAATATCAGTACCACCTAAATTTTGCCCAGCTTTTGCTAGTACGCGGGCAGTTTTTACCTTTTGCTTGGAATCTTCAGCCAAGGACTTATTACCCCACTTGAGAATAAATCCCAGGGGTTTGGTGTTTGCTTGCACACCTTGAGCCAACTGTACAAGAGATAAATCTAAAGTACCGCCACCAAAGTCAATTACCAAAAGAATTTCTTGATCTGCTAAGCCATAACCCAAAGCTGCTGCTGTGGGTTCATCTAGCATTCGCACTTGTTCGACAGGGAGAGATTGACAAATTTTTCCCAACCAATGACGATAAGTTTCAAAGCTGTCTACTGGTACTGTTAACACCAAAGAATCTAACCCACCTTCTAGAGGTACTAGTTGCTCAATCACCTTGGTGAGAAACCATTGTCCTACTTGTTCAAAGGTGATGATTTGCCCATCTAATTCGGGTAAGAAACCTTGGATATCTGCTCCGATACCGCGCTTGAAGCTGCGAAAAAATCGTGTTTCACCTTTGAGGTCAAAACCGCGATCGCGTACTTGTTGCCCTATTAAAACTTTACCCTGTGTTGCTTCTTCAACATAAACAAGGCTAGGAATCAGTGGCGGATTCAGACTTTGTTGAATTGATAACCCTGGTAGATTTAGGGTTTCTGGCTGTTGGGTTACAGGATTCCAGCGAGTAATGACTGTGTTGCTAGTACCAAAATCGATTGCGATCGCCATATTTTATTGATGATTTCGCGCCCAGATACAAACACTAGGGTGAAGACTGCCAATTGTGATTATTCTACATAACCCACCAAGAGCGCAAATGGGCGATCGCTTCTTCTTTGTGTTTGGCTTCAACTTCTATCCACGGTGCTTGATGGTAGACATTGGGCATAGCAGTAATCAAATCACTATGTTTTCTGTCATTGAAAGCCACTTCACCATTAGAAATATGTACTAACTGCCAATCTGGATTCGCCCAAGTTTCTCGCGCTGCGTAAAACATGTCTTTTACACTCGGATGATCGTAGCTATCTAGATTTTCGTGGCAAATATGGTGATGGGCATCGAATACCATCGGTACGCCAGCTTGTTGACACACTGCTAAAATTTCACTAGCACTGTAAGCGTATTCGTCATTTTCCAAAGTCAAGCGGCTTTTAATCGCTTCTGGTAATTCTGAAATTACCCGCACCAGTTGTTCGGTGCGTTGAGATTTGCCACCATGAATATTCATTAATGACCAAGGCGATCGCGGTAAACTCAATAAGTCAAATGTCCGCGCATGTCGTTCGAGAATTTTGATACTTGTTTGTACCACTTCGGCAGAATCAGAACTCAACACTACATATTGGTCTGGGTGCAGCACCATTCTAATGCTTAATGCTTGCGCTCGCTGACCAATTTCGCCTAAGTTAGCGCTCATTTCCTCTAAAATATTTGCGCCGATTTCGTCTTCCATGTCACTCAGAGGAAACAAACCAGAGGACATGCGATACAGCCAAATTCCGTTCTCCTGACAAAAGGACAGAGCATCATGCAAACGCTGTAAGTTATGTCCATATATTTCTCTTAGGGCACTTTCACGCTGACTTAGAGAGAGTTTCAAGTAGCGAGTACGCGTCATTGTCCGAAAGCGCACCTTTTTGTCAAAGGTGATGCAAACTAGCCCTAAGTGGGGCAAAGTGCTTTCTTGGCACTGCTGTGTATTAAGTAGATTTTGGAAATGAATTGCAGTCATTATTCAAGTTTATCAACTGTTGCCCTTCTTTAAGATCTAAGTAAATTGTGCAACTGAGTCATGAGTATCTAAAGAATGAAGTCCGAAATTTAAAGGATATAAACCCCGTCTATTTTGAAACCTGGAGTTTTTAAGGAGAGTGTATTATTCTCTTGTGGCTTGAATTCTGAGCTTTACTCTAATTCCAAAAAACTATGGTTTTCAAGGTAGACGCGGTTTAAATACCTGATACGCAACTTTTTTAGCCATAGCTATATGCGCGTTCGCTCAATGCTTGGGCTGCTATTTAAATACATCTGCCTTACGGAGTACTTTTTGTAATGCATCCATAAATGTTTATATGGCTTTGTAATGATTTAGTAATGAAATTATTGAAATTTTAGGCTAGGAAGCTCAGAACTCAAGCCATTGCTGTGCATCCAAGGTGACTTAACCAAAGGAGGAATGTCAACATTAGGAGATGTACCTGTAAGTAGGGAAGTCAAGAACCTGAAATATTTATTAATATAAAGTAAATTCAACGTCAGGAGTCAGAAAAGTTTTTACTAATCAATCGCCAGATTTTCCACAAACGGAGCATAAATTATGAACGACCAAAAACCATCAGACTCTAAACAATTTGTCGGAAATCTCAAGAATGGGATTTGGCTGTTTGGCCTTTCATCCTGGGTATTTGGCATTACTGATCGCAGTATTGCTTCATTTTCCGATGGCTATCTATCTGCTTTAGATCTGACGCAACTATTTACAGCAGCGACATTCTTTGTAGCGTGGCTATTTTTGAAACCGACATCCAAGGTTTAAGTAATTAAAAAGGCTAAAATTGAATAGCAGTCAGCATTCTGGCTAATGTATACAGGGTTAGATCATTAGTATACGTATCTGATTTTAATCCCATCGGACTAGCTCAACAAACAATACGTAGTCTCATAGATAATTTCAATTACTCCGCTTGCATGAGGACAGGATTCTGAGATTTCTAGAGAATAGGACTGTAGAAGTTAAATATTCAACGACTTCTAGAAGTGATGGAGGTGTACAGAATGAAAGCAATATTTCTCACAGCAGCAGCTTTACTTAGCACAGTAGCTCTAAGTGCTCCCATTCCTGTAAAAGCTGAAAGCACCACCAACCTCCGGCGCTTGCTAGAAACTAGAGAATGTTTTGGATGTGATTTAACAGGCGTGAACCTGAAAGGCGCTCACCTAATAGGTGTAGACTTGAGAAAAGCAAATTTACAGGGTGCTAATCTTGAAGGCGCTAACTTAGAAGGCGCTGATTTGCATGGTGCAAATTTGAAGTCTGCTAATCTTACAGAAACTTTTGCCAGTGGTACTAACTTTGAGAATGCCAATCTTACTAATGCCAATTTAACCGATGCTAATTTACACAGTGCTCAAGTAGACGGCGCTGTGATGATTGGCACTAATCTAAATGGTGCTGATGGGTTTGATATTAATCTTGGTGTTGGAGGAGGCGAGTGAGGGTTAAGAGTTTTCAGTTTACAAATTAAAAACTCTTAACTCTTAACTCTTAAGTTTTACTCTCCAGTAATAGATAATTCATCCACCCAAATTTTGGGACAAACACCTCCTGGAGTTAACTCCGCCTCTTTTTCGACAAAAATAATTGACTTCAATAGTTCCAAGAAATCGCCAGCAACTGTTGCTGACTCAATACTTGTCCTAACACCCTTGTTAACTAGCCAACCATCAAACGGCAAAGAAAATGAGCCTTGTAAAGACTTAACTCCAGCATGGAGAGCTTGTAAATCATCGATAAAAATCACATTCTCAGAAGTTTCTAGACTCAATTCCTGCTCAGGGGTTGCTGCCGAAAAAACATGATAAAAATTCGGACTAACATTGACTTTTGCGCCAATACTTGCGTTCCCAGTTGGCTGAGCATTCATCCTTTTAGCAGTTCCAGCACTGTGGAGAAAACCTGTCAAAACTCCTTTTTCAATCAGTGAAATCTGACGAGTGGGAGTTCCTTCACCATCAAAACTTTCTGCGCCTACATTCGCTGGATGTAATGCATCATCATAAACCGAAAGCAGAGGGGAAGCGATTGGCTTGCCTAAATCATCAGGAGTCGATAGGCTTTGGTTGTCCAGAATACTTTGAGCATTGAACAAGTTAGAAAAACCACCCAACAGGCTTAAGAAAGCCTCCGGTGAGAAAACAACTCTATATTTGCCAGTCTTGATTTTTTCATAGTTCAAGTGGCTGATAGTTTTCTCTGCGGTTTCTTTGATGCAACCATTAATGTCTAAATTATTTAAACTCCGGTTGATTCTAAAAGCGCCTGCACTGCGCGGTTTTTTTCCTTCTTCCTCAGTTTTGCTATAAAGATAAACCGATGCTAAGGAGTGAGATTCAATTCTGGCTGCGCCGTCGCTATTGAGATAGAACCTGTCAATATCTCTTTGCGCCAAACCATTATAAGGCACACCTTTAATTGCTGGATGAACTGCTAGTAATTCTTTTTCAGCAACCAATAGTTTTTCAATCAGTTCAGCAACAGGTGCTTGGGGTGCTTTGTCTTCAGGTTTATTTGCAATAGGAATAGTAGCCTCTGGACTAAAATCAGGTACATTTTCCTTAACGCCAAAAAAACTGGCTTCATAAGCAGTTTTTAAAGCTAATTCCAGCCCATTAGGGTCTACATCTGTGGTGCTGGTGACACCCATTGTATTGTCTTCATTCCAGACACGGACAGTAACACCAGAGCGATTTGAGGCTTTGACTTGTTTTGGCTCACCTTGATCCACTTGTACACTAGTTTCATCTACTGTTGAGCCATAAATGTCAAATTTTTTAATGCCAAGCTTATTAGCATTGTCCTTGGCATAACTTGCAATCTCGTTAATATTCGGCATAGTCAATTTTAGATTTTGGATTTTGCGAAAAGTCGAGCCAGTGCGTTCCTGTCGCCTTGCGTCGGAAAGCAACTGGCGTCGGAGCGCCGGCTTCCGGCGATCTGAACTTTTCAAGACGGATTTTGGATTGGAAACGAGTCAATTTTAGATGTTAGGTTTTGGATTTTGGATTTTGGGACTTGTATTTTTCTCGTAGTGTTTTGATTGACGCTACAGTCACTCGATTTTGGATTTTTGATTGACGATTTTGGAGTAACCTCTTCTTTAAAGAAGAGGCTTGAATGTTGATTTTTTTTGTTTTTTATCTCCAGAAATGGAGAGGCTTGAAACCTTTTTCTAGATTCTAGATTTAGATTTTAATCTCAAATCCAAAATCTAAAATCTAAAATTCTCTAGCGTCCACCTACGGTAATAGAATCGACTTTGATGTGGGGTTGTCCGACTGTAGTGTAAATACTGCCACTAACAGAGCCACAAAAACCGGGGGCAATTTCCAAATCTTGAGAACATAAGGAAATTTTGTTCATAATTTCCTTGGCTTCACCGATAAGGATGGCTCCCTTTAGCGGTTTAGTGATTTTGCCATTTTCAATCAAATAAGCTTCATCCACACTAAAGTTAAATTGACCTGTTGCGCCAACACTACCGCCGCCCATCTTTTTGCAGTAAATGCCTTTATCAACAGAGGCGAATAAATCTTCAATGCTATATTCACCAGAATCAATATAGGTATTACGCATCCGGCTAGCAGCGGCATAGGTGTAATTCTGGCGGCGTCCACTTCCAGTCCTGGGGTGTCCAGTGCGTGAGGAACCTGCTCTATCTGCTAAAAAGTTTTTGAGAACGCCTTTTTCAATTAATAGGGTTCTTTGAGCAGGCATACCTTCGTCATCCATGTCAATTGTGCCAAAAGCATTTTCAGCACGCCCTTCATCCCAGGCTGTCAAACTTTCGTGGGCAATTTTTTCGCCTTTTTTATCGGCAAAAGGGGTAGTATTGCGTTCAATTTGAGTGGTTTCCAGCAAGTGTCCACAGGCTTCGTGGAAGATGACGCCGCCAAAGTGATTCGCCATAATGATGGGGTAAGTGCCTGATTCCACGTAATCTGCATAGAGCATTTTCCCAGCGGATTCGGCTATTTGCTCGGCGGCTTGTTGATAATCCCAAGTTCTTAAAAAGTTAGCATCGCTAGTGTTACCAGCACGCTCACCGATGGAGGAGCGATTAGCACCATCAGCAGACAGGAGGTTAAATCCTACTGACTGGGTGAGGCGAATGTCACGAGCAAAAGTACCATCGCTGGCGGCGATTAAAACTTCTTGCCAATCCCGAAAATAAGTAGCACGGCGCGATTGGACATGACTAGCTTTTAGCTTGAGCTGGGCAGTACCATCAAGAAGGACTTCTCCCATTTCTCGGATGGAGCTACACAGCGTGAGCCATCCATCTTTGTTTCTTTTGGTGGCGTAGTCTCTCAATAACTCCAGGTTGATTTCTGGGATGAAAGCCTTGGGAGCAGGTAGTTGTAATCCTAGAATAGAAAGACCTTTTTCTAAGGCTGCTTTTAAACCGGAAAATGAAAGGTCATTGGTGCTAACGTAGCAGTCGGCTTTGCCGCGAAATACTCTGACCCCCGCACCTGTAGCTAGACTTGGTGAAATACTGGTGATGGCGTCGTCTTCTGCAAGACAGCTGATGTAGTTGCGACGCTCTAAGAATAATTCGATGAAGTCAGCGCCAGCGGCGCGTCCTAGTCCCAGGAGGGTAGCCAGAGGGGCTTCCCAGGTTTCATCGAAACGCTCTGGGGTGGAAGAGTATTGTAGGGTGGGAAGTTGGTTCGAGAGAATTAACGTACTTGTAAGCATGGGTAGCCTCGTCTGCTGGCGTAATCAGAGATTTGACTGAAAAATCCTGGTGTGTTCACTCTAGCAAATTTACCCAGATGACATCTGGGGTGGCTCTTTGAAAAGCAACTTGGTTCCAGCTACTTTGCTTGATTTCCTTTATTCATCTCACGCCTACGCAACTTTACCAAAATTCTGACTCGCCGCTTAAATGCTTCAAAGTCTTCAGCGCTCAATTTGGTTTTCTGCCACACTGGGCGTTGCATCAATCGCTCAGACCATTGATTCAGACTGGGGTAATTACTGAGATGGAAACCTAAAAGAGGTAATGAATGGATGGCTATTCCGGCGACAATATCAGCCAAGGTTAACTGATCACTGCCAAAAAAAGAGCGATCGCCCAGCACTGGAGTAAGAAACTGCAATACTTTATCTATATTCTGCTTTGCCTGTGCAAATTGCGGTGAGTCTTCACTTTCATAAATTAGTGCAATCACTTGCGGAAATAATTCATTTGCAGTTACCATTTGCACCATCCGCACTGTTGCTAATGCTTGAGGTTCGGTAGGTAGCATTGCAGGTATGGGATATTTACTTTCTAAATAATCCATAATTGCCAGAGATTCTACAATTTGAAAACCGTTATCTACCACAACTGGAATGTGATGGAAAGGATTAATTTTCAAAAAGTCTGATTGTAACTGATCACCATCTAAGTTAAGCAAAACTGGTTCAAAGGGAATTTCCTTTTCTAATAAGGTAATCCACACACGGCGAGCATTAGGCGAAAGGGGATTGTAGTAGAATTGGAGCATATAAAATTCCTGAATAAACTAATACTTTGATTTGTGCCATAGAGGATGTTTTAAAAGTTATCGGCGATTAGAATTCGCTACTACACAACCAAAGTCCACCTCCGCGGGCTAACACCAAATCAAGAATTTGTTAACCTGCAAAGGCAGGTTTTGTCTGGTGTAGCCAAGCCACTGCGTTGGTGTTAGCGTTCGCGCAGCGTCTCGTAGAGAAGCGGTAACGACGTAGGAGCGTCAAGGGTTCCCCGACTTGTAGTAAGTGGCGCGCGATTTCTAATGGCCAGATACATGAAAACGGACTTTTCAAACATCCTCATAGATTTAAAGATGACTTTCTATATATTGATTTAGATGATTCACTGCTCTTTGCATGTGAATCGAACTTCCATAGAGTTTGCTCATCATAATTGCTCCTTCTAAAGTTGCAGTGATGATGGTTGCAATTTCATCAGCATTCACTTCCGGGCGAATTTCACCCTTTTCAATGCCTGTTTCAATAATTCGACAAATCAGATTCAGCCAAGAGTTCATCACCTGTTGAGTGCGATCGCGCAGCGCAGGATGAGCATCATCACTCTCAACAGCAGTGTTTAGTAAGGGACAGCCTCCCTGAACTGGCGGGTTATCTACAAAACCACTAAATACGTTAATAATTGCTTGAAGCCGCTCAACTGCATGATGCTTGCTTCGCAATACGGATATATAATGCCTACTAACACATGCGATCGCAAAATCAAAAGCTTGTAATGCTAGATCATCTTTGCTCTGGAAGTGATTGTAAATTCCTCCTTTCTGCAATCCGGTGACACGCATAATATCTGACATAGACGAGCCTGCATAACCTTGTTGATTAAACAGATCCGCTGCTTGTTGGAGAATTTTGGTTTTTGTTTCTTCGCCTTTAGACATCAAAGCTTTTCCGACCGATTGGTCTGAATAAGATTAGCATAAGGTTTGCTTGAGAGTCAAGTCTAGGGCGTGTCATCTTGATGTACATCAATTGCCGTAAGGGTTTAGAGTTTTGCGCTCATGACTAGTCTAAACTCCAGCATGGCAAGGATTTGAGCAAGTGGTCAGAGTTGGGATTACTTGGGGTACTGTGGGGACTGCGGCATGAATTTTACCGGGAAAGGCTGCTTCCTTAGTTGATCAAGACTGCGATCGCCGAGGTTGCAGTTCCAGAACAAGTTTGTTGCCGACTTTGATGATCAACCAGAAAACTCCATCTGTAACTATGTATTGAGAATACGGCTAAATTATTAAATAACATTCCTACAGCCAACGATATTAGGTATCATCTCAATAAAGTTAATAATTTTGCGGAATTAGAGCCAAAAATAAATCAAGCATTGAAAAGTCTAATTCCTTTAGAATTAAAAGAAGGGTGTTTAAAAATATAGGATTCCTATTTGATTTTTGAAAGAACTGCGTACAACTCTAACTCCCTTTTTTCTCACTTCCCATTCCCTATCCCCTATCCCCCATTCGGTGTCTCTACAAGTCAGTTCACGAATCAAATCGGATTACTATAGCTATATAAATATTAAGCTGCTCAAGAAAGAGCGAGATATCATTTGGGCAGCGGCGGTGGCTGCATACAAAAATGGTGATTTCAGCGCAATTAGTGTTAAAAAATTGAGGCATCACATCTATCACAATGAAAACTAAAGCTCCTTTACCGCACGATTTTCTCAAAAACCAAAAAGTATCAGCCATTGTTGAAGCGTATTTTGAGTTCAATCATCTCAAACAACTCTATCGCCAAGGTTGGTTGCAGCGTGGTATCCCCTCTGGGAATTGCGAGAGTGTTGCTGAACATTCATTTTGCGTCACCCTCTTGGCACTATTTTTGGTGGAGTCTTACTTTCCTGAATTGGATAAGTGGAAAGTGATTTGCATGGCGTTATTACACGATCTTGGAGAAATTCATGCAGGTGACTTTACGCCTCTAGATAATGTGGAGGCATCAGAAAAACAGCGTCTCGAATGTATTTCTGTGGAAAAAGTTCTATCGAAACTGCCTGGTGGTTCAACTCACTTGGCGTTGTGGAAAGAGTTTTCAGCAGGAACATCACCAGAAGCTCGCTTTGTTCGCGAGATTGATTGTTTAGAGATGGGTTTGCAAGCCAGTGTTTATGGGCAACAAAATCTGGTTGATCCGAAAAGCTTCTTTGACTCTGCCCAGAAGGTTCAAAGTGACTCTAGGCTTCTACAGATATTGAAAGAATTAGAGTGCCTGAAAACATCTGATGATATGGAGCGAGGCTGAAAGCATTATTATTTCGATTTGATTTTTTCTTCATGTAATTTTTTATAAATTATTCGCAAGTTTTCCCTAACGCAAATCAGAAGTTTTTTGTAAACGTAATAATGTGTTATAAATCTGTCGCTTTAAATTATTATTATTTTGTGCTTCCATAGTAATTGTGTTGAAACGATCAATACTCAAACCATTATCTTCAACTATTTTTTGAGAGCGCGTACAGTAATTGACTGCAATCTCTTGAGCTTTCCTTGGAAGACCATTTATACTATTACCGTCGTTACAAACAATTTTGGGAATTTCTCCACTACCAATAAGTTTTTTAATTTCTTCAAAGGCGTGTTGACGATCTGGCTCCATTGCTAACACAGCTTGGGCGTAACTATTAATTTCAGTATTGTTAACTGGTGAAGTTTGAGCGTAAGCTTTTGAATTTAATAACAAAGTGCTGGAAATCACACTTGCAGTGGTTATTACGCCAAAAAGTAAGGATTGGGGAATAGTATAGGTATAGTGATGAGACAGCGCCGAAGAGAGAAGTTTGAGTATCGGTTTGGGGTGCTTAGAACTGCGAGCAGGGTTTTGTAAGCCAGGCGAGTGCGTTTCACTAAGATATTCTCGAATAGTACCTGTTAGCGCATTGGTAACGAGTTGTTGAGTGTTAGGACTTGTCGTCAAACATCGCTTTCGGTTAGGTTGAAAAAAGAAAGAGAAAATGTTACCCATAATAGTGTGTGAGACTGAACTGCAATAGGGATATGATAATAACTTTGAACTATTTCAGGAGTGGTAAGTTCCGGACAAAATTGAATCCATAGACTTCATATATTTATTGTCAACTTCCTCGGCATATTTGACACAGTTCAATAACTTTAGTTTGGAGTACTGGCATTTCTGAAGCTCCCTGCTTAAGACTTATTTCTAACTCCAGTAGTAGGGGTAAACAAGAGATTAGCTGTTCTACAGATAGAAACTTGACTTCTTGCTGTAAAAAGTAGATGCGTTTGGGATTACCTACATCAGCAGCTGAGGCGATCGCTTGTTGATTGTGCTCACCACTCTCTATCATGATCTTGACCCATAACCAGGTGCGAAATTGACCAATCAGTGTTAAAACTATCCGCAATCCAGGCTCGGAAGCGTTGATGAGTTCTGCCAATGTTCCCAGAGATTTAGCTGTATCCCCTGTTCTGATTGCTGCTGCTAATTGTAAGCTATTTTGGGTAGTATTTCTGACTAACTGTGTAACGGTAGCTACGTCTAAAGGCTTATTGCTACCTTCGGCATATAACCGTAATTTCTCGATCTCATTGTAGAGAAGCCGTGTATCGTTACCTACAGACTCTGCCAATAATTGGGCAGTCTTGGGAGTCAGCTTTACACCGACAGCAAGAGCCACTTGATTAACAGATTGCACTAACAATTCTGTCTTCCAGGGTGGGATCAGAGGAAATTCTCGGAATTCGGTAGCAAATTGTTTCAATAATTTCGTTGATTTCAGGCGTTCATCTGGTTTGTTGCGGTTGGTAAGCAATAAAAAAGAATTTTCCGGGATTAGTGGCAATGTTCGTACTAGTTCTGCTAATACATTGTCTGGACAGTGCTGGCAAAGAGTATTATTTATCAACCACACCAAGCGCCCACCAGCGCCAAAAGCTGGTGTCATTACTTGATTTAACCCTTGGATCGCAGCATCAGCTTGCTCTGAGGGAAATGAAGTGTAGTTAAAACTTGTCCATTGAGGATCGAGGACGCGATCGCGCACAAGAGCAACTGCTTTTTCTATAGCAAAATCGTCTTCACCCCAGTAAACATAAATCGGCATAGACAAACCTCGTGGAAAATAAGGAGAGTGGGGGAGTGGGGGAGTAGTTTTGAATTCTTGTCCTTCTCTTCCCTTTCCCTCTTCCTCCCTTCCTCTGACTATCAGCTTCCATCACACGAACAAAGCTAAATACTTTGGAAATCAATCTGTTAATTTGGGTAATTTTCCTTAAAATCTATCAAGTTAGAGCAAGAGGCTAAGAAGATTGGACGACAACTATCAAACTTATTTGAATCGGGTAGCAAGAATGACGCTACCAGAAGCCTACAGATCCCAAGTCCAGCATATCCAGGAATCTTCTAAATTTC
Organism: aff. Roholtiella sp. LEGE 12411; assembly: GCF_015206995.1. Taxonomy (GTDB): domain Bacteria; phylum Cyanobacteriota; class Cyanobacteriia; order Cyanobacteriales; family Nostocaceae; genus Komarekiella. Next base: position 30,749 of record NZ_JADEXR010000057.1, read on the forward strand.
AGCCACATTCTGGGGCGAGAATTGCAGCACCTTTTCCTGGCTATACGCTAATTACCCCATCTGCGGATGAAGAATCAGAAAACGCTGGTTTTTACGCCAAATTACAAGCTTACCAGCAGGAACTTTTGCAGTTGCCTGTAAACAGTGATTTGATTATTCCTGTACCTCCTGCTAGCTTTCATCTGACTTTGGCAGATTTGATTTGGGATAGTGCTTACCGTGATGCCGATGAAAAAAATCCTGAATTTGAGCAACAGTTACACTCTTGCTGTGTTGAAATATTTCGGCAATATCAACAATCCATGACACGCGAGACTAATCCAATTTACTGGCAAGTGCTAGGGTTGATAGTCATGCCAAGAGCTGTAGCTGTCTGTTTAGTACCCCAGGATGAACGCTGCTACGAGCAAATTATTCAATTTCGCCGCACAATCTATCAAAATCCGAAGTTAATTGCTTTGGGTATTGAACAGCATTATCACTTCACAGCTCATGTTACATTAGGATATTTTGGGGAAGTTTCACCAGATTTAGACCGGATCAATTTCAGCACTATGCTTTCTGGGTTGAATCAGCAATGGCTGTTAAATTCCCCAGAATTTTTGATTCACCGAGTCGAACTGCGGAAATTTGACAATATGACGCACTATTATCGTGAATCAGATTGGCCGAGTTTAGATTTTTAAAGGGGACTAGCTTATGGGGTGGGCATTATAATGCCCACTATACTTTGGTCTATTCGTAAAAAACCCGCTGAGCTAACTTTAACAGCTTCTAATTAATTGCTGTGATTGATAAATCAAATTAAGAGTTTTTGTAAATTCTCCGAATCAATAATTTCGCACCGACAAAGGGTGAAAGCTTTAAGTAATAACAGTTACTTTACCAGTTTCAATATCGTAACAAGCACTAACAATTTGTAGTTTGCCTTCAGTGATAAGTTTTGCCAAAATTGTTGAGCTTTCCTGTAATTTTTCAGCTTGATATTGAATGTTAGCTATAACAGCATCCTGAGTTGTATCATCTGTTGTTAGCTTTGCCCTTGCTAAAGATGGTTTAATGCCCTCAATAATCAAACTAATTCTGCCAGGAAGTGGCTCGTTTTTGATTGCTTCTGCTACTGCACCACATCTTCTATGGCCCAGAATCACAATCAATTGAGAACCTAATACTGCTGTAGAGTATTCCAAACTACCTATAATCGTGTCACTGACGACATTACCAGCGACTCTCACGACAAATAAATCCCCAAGTCCCTGATCGAAGACAATTTCCGCAGGTACTCTGGAATCTGCACAGCCCAAAATAGATGCAAAAGGATACTGAGCTTTTGCTATTAATTGCAAATGTTCCAGTGATTGATCAGGATATTTACGTTTTTGATGCAAGAATCTTTGATTACCATCCAGCAAGCGCTTGATAGCTTCGTTAGGACTTACTGGATTGGGGTTGTCTGGATGAACACCAGCAACAGCAGCTTGCTCTGTACTCCAAAGGCTATGGCCAAAAGCAGTAACCGTAATGCTTAGCACACTTGCCAACTTCAAAAAATCACGACGTCCTACAAATCCATTAATGCGACTCATTTATCTATCTGATAACAGGTTTGTCGTTGTCAGCAAGATATCAGATTTAGGCGGGATGCAAGAGTACTTTCTAACACGGTTTAAGAGTCATTTAATCTTCAGTTGTTAATTAAGCTGATACGCGTCTAGATCAAATATTATCGCGCTGAGGCTGTCCCAGATCAAGAGTCAAAAGTCCAAGCTAGCCTTTGACTGTGGACTTTTGACTCTTGACAACCTCAGCGCGAAATCTACAAGTTTATGGTTCTTCAGTACTTGTTATGCTAAACTAATAATTAAATTGCCAATTTAATAGACATCTAACTCTGAAATTTTCAAAATTTCTAAACCCATAACCAGAACGCTTAATTAGCTTAAGTTTGTTATT
>NZ_JADEXR010000307.1 GCF_015206995.1 aff. Roholtiella sp. LEGE 12411
CCTTTGCCCCCCTGCTCCCCCTCTTCCCCCACTTCCTCTATTTCTCTCACCTGTGGCATCAACGCCAGCTTGCCATTACGAAACCGCAGTTTATCCAAATCTGTTGTAATGCCTCCGCCTTCACCTGGCGGCGCTATCTTAGTAGTAATCCAGCGCCCTTGGTCATCTTGTTCAATGTAAACATCGGCGTTGACTAAGGTTACATCTAGCTTTAATCGGCGGTTAAAGATTAATTGCAATAGGTCAAAACCCACCTCCACAGCATCAACATCTGCTCGGTCTGAATCTGTGGGTGTTGCGGGGATGGCTGAAGCCCCAAACTGCACTCCTATCAAGGAAAATTCTGTGAGTTTGCCCAGTTTTACCGGACGATTGAGTGTAGTGGTTAGACTTTTTTCTGCCAACGGCGTTAACTCTTTTTGCACAAAAGTCCACAACCGCCAAATACCGCCGACAATTCCAATGAGCAAAAGTCCGCCCAAGGCAATGCCACCGCGACTCAATACTAGTAACCACAAGCGTTTGCGGACAGGAACAGAGGGGTGATGATCTAGATTGGGAGATTTAATCATTTGCTTTCACTGTATCAATTGCCGGATGTAGCTGTCACACCACAAGCATTAACTGGCACATTAATTCACTATGCCATTTCCAGGATACGTCAACAAAACCTAAGGCCTTATCGGTTGAGTTACGGCATTTGCCCTGCTCGTTATTTATCCTTAATGATATTAGTGTTCTCAGGAAAATCCTCACAGTCCTAGACTTTTGGGATCAGGGGCTATTAAGAATGGGGAACTCTAAGATATTTAAGCTAGGAAAATAAACAAGATTCCTGGAGAAAGATAAATGTAACTTAAAAAAGTAAATCGAATTATAAGTTACTAGCCAAAAAAACTAGAGAATTAGTAGAAAACAAAAGATAGTAGGTTAAAAGTATTGCAGTTACGTGGTTATTACATTTATGCGTGTTTTTGTGTTAATTTTTAATGCTCGAACTGAAAATGAGGGGATTCACACGATTCAGGTAGGCGATGCCTACGGCGGCAAGCTACGCAATAAAATTCTGATGTTCGAGTCAGAAGACGACGCCACGCGCTTTTCCCTATTGCTGGAAGCTCAAGATTTTCCCGCACCTACACCAGAGCCGATTGATGCTGAGGAAATCAAAGAATTTTGCGAAAGTGCTGGGTATGAATGGGAAATCGTCCCGGAAAACAGCCCTCTAATCGAAAAAGTCCCAGAAATTAACGTGGAAGAAACTGATTGGCAACCAGATGCCTCAAAGGAGGATATTAATCAAGACACCTTCCGCCCCAATCAACAACAACTAGAAGAACCAGAATTATCTGATTCTGAACTAGAAAAGATTCGTCGCAAATTGGAAGGATTATTGTAATTAATTCAAGTTGCTAATTGCCGAAAAGAGGACAAGGTGAATATAAATCAATACGGTTCAGTTAAGGCTAAAAATCATGTAAATTAAGCATTGTTCCCAAGCATGGAAGTTGAGTGTGGTGCATCTCAAGGATTTCTCGTTGGTGTCTCCTGATATACAAACTGAGGA
>NZ_JADEXR010000308.1 GCF_015206995.1 aff. Roholtiella sp. LEGE 12411
TGTTGATACTTAGCCGGGCATCTTGGCGTGTTTCCTTTTGGTGACGGTATTTCTCTCTAGCGTGCTGACCAACTCTGAGGTGACAAAGAACAGACTGCACTTTTACAGACGGCCTTGTTGCAGCTTGCGATAGCTGCGGACCCAGATGTGAACCGCTTGGCAGGGCTCCATTTATTTCTCGCAGTCTCTTTGCTTGTTGCCAAACTCATCGCTGCACAAGGGGGATCGAGCTTGCCTACCACCGGTCTGACCTGTCATCTACATCTTTGATGCGCGCGCATTGCAAGAAATGATCCATGAAATGATGGGTGGGTGAGATGATACGAAGTGCCCAGTTGGCTTAATTGCTATTGCGCAGGCGCAGTTGGCTTGATGCTGACGTGCATGGGGTCATAGCGGCCAGCCTTAGACAGGATCGCCCACAGGATGCGGGCGTTCTTGTTAGCCAGCGCCACCGCAGCGCGTTGCCAGCCCCGACTCTCACGCAGCTTGAGCATCCATTGGGATAGCGTATCTTGACGCTTATGCGCTGTCAGCACCGCTGACTTGGCCGCTTGAATGAGCAGCATGCGCAGGTAAGTGTCGCCCCGTTTGGTGATGCGCCCCAGACTGGCTTTGCCGCCGCTGGAGTGCTGGCGCGGCACCAGCCCCAGCCAAGCGCCAAACTGAGCGCCGCTGTTGAACTGCTTGAAATCGCCCACCGTGGCCACGGCCGCCGAGGCGGTGATCGGGCCGATGCCGATGATCTGCATGGCCGCGTTGACCTGCGGGTCTTCTTGGGCATGAGCGGCGATGCGCTGATCGCACCAAGCCATTTGCTCATCCAGATGCCTCCAATGCTCGCAGGCCTGAGCGATGCCTAGCCGCGCCAAGCCGGGCAGCGCGTTGCTGGCATCTTCTAGCGTTAGCATGATGTCTTGGCGCAAAGCCTTGCTGCCTTGTGCAAAGACCAGCCCAAACTCAGACAGCAGACCTCGGATACGGTTGATGCAAGCGGTGCGATCAGACTTGATGCCTTCGCGCAGGCGATGGATGCACAGCATGCTTTGTTGCTGCGCACTTTTAGGCAACACAAAGCGCATCTGGGGACGGCTGGCGGCCTCGCAGATGGCAGCAGCATCGTTGGCATCGTTCTTGCCGCTTGCGCCTTGGATGCGGTAGGGGCTCACAAGGGCTGCGGGGATGATTTTGGGGTGAAGCCCTCGGCTGACAAGCTCGCGTGCCCAGTGATGTGCGCCGGTGCACGCTTCCATGGCCACTGCGCAGCCTGGCGGCAATTGGGCACACCAGGGCAAGAAGCGCTCTCGCGATAGGGCGCGGTTGATGAGAACTTTGCCACTGGCATCCACAGCGTGCACTTGGATGCTGCGTTTGGCTAGATCAACGCCCACTCGTACGATGCCAGCTGGAGGCGTTGAGATGGCGGGGGCTTTTGCGGTATTCTCATTCATGGGGCTTCTCCTTCGTTGAGAGTTAAAGATTGACTGTTCGCACACCAATCTTGGCAGTAAATGCCGTTGCTAGGAAGCGAGAAGTCCCTTCTCATTTA
>NZ_JADEXR010000309.1 GCF_015206995.1 aff. Roholtiella sp. LEGE 12411
ACTGGAGTTTAGACTAAATCGGTGATGTTCAAGAAAAAAAGGGAGTCTGATTGAATACAGACCCCCTTTTGGCAGAACCTGAGAGAAATACTACTAACTCTCATTCGCCAATATGAAACGTGCCAGATTAGAACAATTCCGTCAAGCCGCCTACGAATATCTAGGTAGAGCAAAAGATGCTACCTTTGAATTGACAGATGCGATATTACTGACCAAAAATATTTATTGCCTAGCAGAGTTGTCCTTATCACCAGTATTTAGACGCAAGTGGCCAAGTATCTATGAGGCACTACAAGATAGCAGACCACAGCGACAGAAATTGATGCAGCTATATATCAAACAGATACCAACAGAAAAACGACCTCTATTGGCAGGCGACCACACTAACTGGTCACGTCCAGATGCAGTTAAACTCAAAGAAAGAACCTATGAACATAGTGGCACATCCATAGCGGGAAATAAACCAATAACCGTAGGACAGGGGTATAGCACAATTGCCTGGATACCAGAAAATGAGGGTAGTTGGGCATTACCCTTAAGGCATGAAAGAATTACAAGTGCCGAAAGTCCAATTAGCAAAGCAATTTGGCAATTAAAACAGGTATGTAAATATTTAAGAGTCAGACCGATTTCCCTTTGGGATAGTGAATACGGTTGTGCGCCTTTTGTCTTAAAAACTGCCAATATTCCCGCAGATATTTTAGTTCGGTTACGTTCAAATTTATGTTTATGGGGGGAACCAGAAGCTTATTCTGGAAAGGGGCGACCCAAAAAGCATGGTGATAAATTTAAACTGAATGAGCCAACAACATGGAATGAAGCAACATCTGTATTAGAAATAAATGACCCAAAATTAGGACGTGTGCGTGTGAGCTTGTGGAAAGATTTACACTTCCGTCAGGCTGCTACACGACCAATGCTACTCCTGCGGGTTGAACGTCTGGACGCGCAAGGTAACATGAGAGTGTCCAAACCTTTATGGTTGGCTTGGGTAGGAGAAGAAATGCCGCCCCTAGAAGAAGTTTGGTGTCTTTACTTGCGTCGCTTTACCATTGACCACTGGTATCGCTTTTTAAAGCAACGTTTACATTGGACTGTACCAAACTTTGGTACTCCTAAGCAAAGTGAAAGGTGGAGTGACCTCATGCCTCTGATAACTTGGGAATTGTGGTTAGCCCGCGATATCGTTACTGACAATCCTTTACCTTGGCAGAAGTCTGTTGATAAATTGACCCCTGGAAGAGTTGCTCAAGCTATAGGTGGAGTTTTTGCGGCCATTGGTACTCCCACAAGAGCACCCAAACCTCGCGGAAAGTCTCCCGGTTGGCAACAAGGAAAGAAGCGTCACCGTAAAAACCGATGTCCCATTGTTAAAAAAACAGTAGCACGACCACCTAAAGAACCATCTGTTGCTGTTTAATACCCAAGATTCTTCATACTTTTGCTAAGTCTCTGATTAACTCAGCCCTGCTGGGTCATTTTCCATTGCTTAGTCTAAACTCCAGT
>NZ_JADEXR010000310.1 GCF_015206995.1 aff. Roholtiella sp. LEGE 12411
GGGGCATGGGGCATGGGGGATTAAGTCCCTATTTCGCGTTTTATATTGCTTATTTCTGCTTATTTCTTATTGTCTAGTTCCTATAGATTTTAGATAAGCATTGAGCTTGGGTAAAAGTTTATCAAGGATAGGTTTGAATCTGTTTACTTGCTCAGTTGTTAATAGTTGTCTGGCGTAGGCTAATCTTAACCAGCTTACTGTTTCGTACAGAGATCCTCTCGAAATTTTGACAAAACGCCGATTGTCTTGATCGTTATACTTGTCCCTTCCTTCTGCGATGTTGGCACAAACACTATCAGCAGACCTAACAATTTGTTTACCTACTGTATCTTGAGTGAAATTGTCCCATCCTTTAACAATATGCCAAATTTCATTAGCTAGTTTTTCAGCAAGTTGATAAACTTCCAAATCCTCAAAATCAGGTCTTCTCACAAAACTCCATTGATCATTTTATTGATCAATAGTTCCCAATCCCAATGCCCCATGCCCCAATGACCATTACAGAATGTTGCTTTGTTTCTAAGAAATGAGACTTGCATAATACACATCCTTTATTTTCTATCGAAGGGTTAACAAGTCATGCTCCATGTATAAACCTTTCCTGGAATTTTTGGAAAAAGAGCTATTTAGGCGGTTTGATTTACAAAGTAGGGGGATTGACCCTGGTTTGGAATTCAAAGTTAGCGATCGCGGCAGAAGTCCTGCAACTATTCGCAGTTGGTGTTACCAATGCCCAGAGTTGCGGAAAATTCGCTACACCTACATTGATGCAGGGGAAAGTGCCCAAATTTTTAATAGCGTAATTTATCCCAGCCATCACTACGATTTACCGCTGTTAGGAATTGATTTTTTATCTTTTGGTAAAGTTAAAAATCTGATTGTGCTTGACTTTCAGCCTTTATTCCAGGATGAGAATTATCAAAGAAAGTACATAGTTCCGCTAAAATCTCTGCATGATAAATACCCAGATCTGGCACAAAATTTAGAAATGAAGTTTTACGATGCCAATCAGTATTTTTCTAAGTATTTACTGTTTGCCAAAACAGACCCTGAAACAGTGGCGACGCGGGTCTTTGCAGCTTTTCAGGATTATTTAAATTTGTATTGGCAAATGCTAGCAGATGCCAAACCGCTCCAAGATCCAGAAGATATCCAGCGGATTGTCAAAGCTCAAAAAGATTACGATCAATATAGTGCAGACCGTGATCCAGCATCTGGTTTGTTTAGCAGCTACTTTGGTCATGAATGGGCAGAGCGATTCCTCCATGAATTTTTATTTGAAGACGCTGTTCCCCTGGTGGTGGGTACGAGTAAAAGATGACCGCAGAGGTTGAGGAGTGGAGGGGCAGAGGGGCTAAGGATAAAGAACTGGAGTTTAGACTAAACGCATGACAAAGTAACTCAGGATAAGTGAGTCACAAGCTTTACACTCCAAAATTGAAAATCGAAGAGTTAAGCAGATTGTGGCGTTGGTTTTGGGGATTTTGTAGTGC
>NZ_JADEXR010000311.1 GCF_015206995.1 aff. Roholtiella sp. LEGE 12411
GAGGTAGATTTTGGGCATGGGGCATGGGGCATGGGGCATGGGGCATTATATAGGTTATCTATTCCCTATTCCCCATTCCCTATTCCCTATTCCCTATTCCCTATTCCCTATTGGTTACTTGCCTTTGTAAAAATTCTCCTACTAGATAAAGCGAACCACATAGGACGATTAAATCGTCTGTTTTAGTGGTTGAAGTTGCAGAATCTAGTGCTGTGAATAAATCTGGATGTATTTGGCGATCGCTCAAATCTGGACAGATGCTATGAGCGAGGCTGGCTAAATTTTGGAGATCAGCGGAGGTTCTCCCAGGCCAAGGCTCTACTGGTATTGGTACTAGGTAAAGGCGATCGCCTGGACGCATTAAGGCGGCAAAAATATCAGCATGATCTTTATCAGAGAACATTCCCATAACCCAATGTATGGGTTTATTGTTAACTGTGTTTAAGCTATCGATATACTGGCGGAGGACTTGGGCGGCGGCTGGATTATGAGCGCCATCAAGTAATAATTTATGGTTTTTCCAGGTAGTCCATTGCATCCGCCCAGGCCATTTAGTTTTTGCCATACCCTGAGCGATCGCTTCTTTAGAAATCTGCCAACCCTGTTTTTGGAGAATCTCTAAAGCAGCTAAAGCCAAAGCTGAATTAGCTAGTTGAATTTGTCCTGGTAATGGCAAAGGATACTTAATAAAGTCATGGCGTAGTTCTTCCATCTCCTCCCCTGCTTCCGCTGCTCCCCTTCTCCCCCTCTCCCCCTCTCCCCCTCTCTGATACTCTGCCCATCCTGGGGCTATTTGGCGGGAAGGTTGGGGTGTAAAAATTGGGCATTGTAATTCTAAAGCACGCGATCGCACGACTTTTTCGGCATCCGGTGGCAATAGCCCAATTACAGCGGAACATCCAGGTTTGAGAATACCAGCTTTTTCTCTAGCAATTTCAGTAATAGTAGAACCAAGTTGTTGCCAGTGTTCGCGGCTGATGGAAGTGATGATAGTAACTAAAGGCTGTAAGCAGACATTAGTAGCATCTAAACGACCACCTAGTCCGACTTCTACAACTGCTACATCAACTTGCTGCTGAGCAAAATATAACCAAGCTGCTGCTGTAATTACTTCAAATTGAGTTGCGGATTCGTCACCAGCACGAATAACTGCTTGGATTTTTTCTAATAATTGGTTCAATTCCTCTGAGGAAATTGGCTGTTCGTTTAGGCAAATCCGTTCCGTCCAATCAACTAAGTGGGGAGAAGTGTAGCGGCCTGTACAATAACCAGCCTCAGTAAGCACAGAGGAAAGATAAGCACAGACAGAACCTTTACCGTTAGTACCAGCAACGTGAATTACTGGGATTTGGTGATGGGGATTGCCGAGCTTTGCCAACAGTTTAACAATGCGATTAAGTCCCAGATGGACACCAAAGCGTTGAAAGGGTTGTATTACAGAATCGATATCCACAGGAGGAAGTGGGGGAGTGGGGAGTGGGGAAAATTTCTT
>NZ_JADEXR010000312.1 GCF_015206995.1 aff. Roholtiella sp. LEGE 12411
ATTAACAATAAGTTGAAGCTGATTAAAAGGCTAGGTTATGGCTTTCGTAATTTCGCAAACTTTCGATTGCGCTGCCTATTATCTTGGCACTTTAGTGTTAAATCTCCATAAGGGGATCGGTAGAACCGTTAATTCAGTCTATTGGAGGTAGCTGAGTTCCTGACTGAGTTAGTAAGTTTAGAATTAGCAACTAAAGGTAAAAAATGAATAAAACATTGATAACAATTTTAATGTTTGCGTTTTTAATGTTTGCGTTTATAGTCTCGCTCATACTTTCTCCCTTTGCTGCTCTTGCCAGTTTAATGTTTATATTGTTAGTCGCAGCGTTTCTCTTTTTACTAGGAAATTTGTTTCAAGCAATTATTGGTGGTAACTCTGAGCTAAAAGTCCATGAAAACAAGATGGAGTAGGGATTTCCATAAGTAATATTGCTATTTTCACGCCTCTCCAATTGTGTTGATTGATTAAACCTGAGACAAAAACTTAGCGTGAACCACAAAAATGTGTAAATATAAAGAAAAGCTTAAGAGGTTTGAGACTCATGATCACTGCCAAAATGATGCAACAACTGTGGGCTGTAATCGAGTCTACTCAGGTCAGTGTCCTGCTCCAGTTTGACGATGCTGCTCTAGTACAGTTACTCCTCCAGCAGTTGAAAGCCAAACAAGGGCTTGACGCACAGGCAGATTGTAGCCTCAATACTTACATCACATCTAAACTGCCCTTAATCCGCGATACGGCTGAAGGCAGACTATCTGTTGGACAAAGCAACCACTAGCACGATCAATCGAATCATTGCTTACTGTCTAGCATTCTCATCAGAGTTTAATATAATACAACATGATAAATCACTGGCTAGGAATTGCCCTGGTAGCTTATCTAATTGGAGCGGCGATTGAAGGGGTGAGTACAGCCAGTCAGCTATCTCATTCCGCTCCAGAACTAGCTAAAGGCGCACAAAACCAACATTCACAGTCTCCCACTCCACCTAGTTTAAGTTGGCGAATTGTAGCCGCTATTGCCTCGGTAAGTATTTGTGGAGCTTTCTGCTGGCCTTGTCGCCTGCTCCACCGTTCGATTAAAGAGAATGTTGATTCGTGACACGTTAATCAGGCTTAGAATCTAATAAACAATAGTATTTGACACTCCCCACGCATGAATGCGGGGGATTCTTGGCTCTGCGACATGCCTATAAGAGTGAACTTTGATTCAAAAAGAGTTTCGCACTGGAAACTAGACTAAACTAAATCATTTTAATTTTATTTTAATGAAACACCCAAGTCCTTGCTATTAAAGTATGCTGAGACTTCAATAGCAAGGACTTGGGATTTGTTCAACCTGTGTAGCAACTATCTATTTGTAGATTACTGGAGTTTAGACTAAACGCATGACAAAGTAACTCAGGATAAGTGAGTCACAAGCTTTACACTCCAAAATTGAAAATCGAAGAGTTAAGCAGATTGTGGCGTTGGTTTTGGGGATTTTGTAGTG
>NZ_JADEXR010000313.1 GCF_015206995.1 aff. Roholtiella sp. LEGE 12411
TTTCTGGACAACAGATTGAGATTGTTTGGACGCTTACAAACCAAGGTACTGCGGATGCTACAGGTAGCTGGACAGATAATGCTTATCTTTCAAATGATGGCATAATTGGGAGCGATCGCTACATTACTAATTTTGGCTTCACAGGCACAATTGCTGCTGGTGCATCCATAGAACGCCGTCAGTTTATTACTGTACCAATTGAGTTAAGTGGCAATTACCGCGTTGTCATCTCTACCGATGCCAATAATCAGGTACTAGAAGGCATAGAAAATGAAACAAATAATACCAGCATTGATGATAATTCCACTCAAATTCGCCTCTCGCCTTTCCCCAATCTGCAAGTATCCAATGTGACTGCTCCCCCCACAGCCTTCTCCAGTCAGGAAACTGTGGTGCAATGGACAGTTACCAATAACGGCACTGGGGCTACCAGCGCACCTTTCTGGTATGATAATGTTTGGCTTTCCTTAGATACGACCTTTGATGATACTGATATTTACTTAGGACAAACAACCAATGTCAGCTATCTCAACGTTGGTGAAAGTTACACCAACAGTTTGACAGTGAAGTTGCCTAGAGGTATTGATAGTAACTATTACTTCCTGGTGAAGACAGACGCGAATAATAACGTCTATGAATTTGAAAATGAGGGAGACAATTTTGGTGTTGGTGGCCCCACAGACGTTGATTTGACACCACCGCCTGATTTCCAAGTTACCGCAGTTAACGCCCCGGCTCAAGGTTTTTCGGGACAACCGCTTACTCTAACTTGGACAGTTACCAATGAAGGGACAGGTAAGAACTTAGAGACATCCTGGTATGACGAAGTGTTCATGTCCACCGATGATGTATTGGATGGGGGCGATCGCTCTTTAGGACGGTTCAACCGCAGTGGTATACTGAACGCAGGCACTGGTTACAACCTCAGCCAGTCAGTTACTCTACCAATTGGCGTTAGCGGTGATTTCTTCTTTTTCGTGCGGACTGATGCAGGTAATCAGGTTTACGAGAATGCTTTTGAAAGCAACAATACTGGCTACGATACCACAGCCACGAAAATCAATCTCACACCACCACCAGACTTAGAAGTTGAGTTTGTTGATGCACCCGCTACAGCATCAGCTAGTCGTCCCCTAACTATTAATTATCGCGTTACCAACTTTGGCGCAACTGCTACACCTAACTCTTCTTGGAATGACACGTTTTATTTGTCAACAGATACCCAGCTAGACACCAACACAGACTTCAAACTGGGCGAACGTAGTCGCTTTGGTACATTAGATATCGGCGCTAGTTACGATAATTCTGCTATTTTCACGCTACCTAATGGCTTAAGTGGCACATACTATGCTTTTGTTGTCACCGATAGCGGCAATAATGTCTTTGAGTTGGATAACGACAATAATATTGTATTCGATAGCACACCGATTAACATTTCGTCTCAACCTGCTGACCTTGTAGTGTCAGCTACCGCGCCAA
>NZ_JADEXR010000058.1 GCF_015206995.1 aff. Roholtiella sp. LEGE 12411
TCAAGGTTCGGCGTCCTTATCACGTCGCTCTTGGCGCTCGCTTTTCAGGCACTTATTCAATATAGCGAGCGCACATCACTTTGTCAACTACTTTCTCCTTTTTTTCTTACACACTCTTTTCAGCCTCCCTTCAAATCACTACAAAACATGGGTTTTTGACTCTACTATTCTTTAATCTCTCTTCAAAAGCTATATAGTTGTGAGCAAATTTACTGCTTTGCCCCCATGGTTGGTTTTAGACACCCTCTTGCGTAACTGGTTGTTGGAGGATATCGGCCGCGGCGATCGCACTACTAATACCTTATTAGTACAAGATGTTACCCTAGGTAAAGCCCACTGGATTGCTAAAGCTCCAGGAGTAATTGCTGGCTTATCACTTGCAGCTAGGGTTTTTCACCTTTTGAATGAAAAAGTCAGTTTTAAAGCTATTACAGCGGAAGGTGCTAGGTGTGAGCCAGGACAAATAGTGGCAGAAATTTATGGTTCACTGGATGCATTGCTAATGGGAGAAAGGGTAGCTCTCAACTTGGCTATGCGCTTGAGTGGGATTGCAACGCTCACTAATATATATGTGGAGCAAATTGGCGATTTACCTGCTCAGTTGGTAGATACGCGCAAAACTACACCGGGAATGAGGCTTTTGGAAAAGTATGCAACTACCGTGGGAGGCGCAATTAATCACCGTATGGGGTTAGATGATGCGGTTATGATTAAAGACAACCATATTGCGGTGGCTGGGGGAATTGGAGAGGCAATTACTCGCATCCGTTTTCAGATTCCTTATCCCTTAACAATAGAAGTAGAAACGGAAACTTTAGATCAGATAAAGGAAGCCTTACAGTATAAAGCTGACATTATTATGTTGGACAATATGCCTTTAGAACTAATGCGTCAGGGGGTACAATTGATTCGCCAACACAATAGCTGGGTTAAAATTGAGGCTTCCGGGAATGTGACTTTGGAGACTATTCGTGCTGTCGCAGAGACTGGTGTTGACTATATTTCGAGTAGTGCGCCTATCACTCAGTCTAAGTGGTTGGATTTAAGTATGAGAATGGGTTGAGAACTGCACTGAAAAAAGTTAACCCCAGAGAACGCTTGTGGCAAAAGATTAAAAGGGGTTTGAGTTAAGAGAATTTGTGTGGTAAAGACTTGAAAAACTAAACACATCATAGGTGCATGATCAATACCCATATTTACACCGAAAAACCAATCGGTACGTAGACGTAAAGCAGCTTGTCGTTAGACACTGACTCTATGCAAAAGCCAAAATTGCTTCTAATCAATTTGGAATCAGATTTTGCAGCTTTTTCTCTGATAGAGTATCGTCAAAATCGGTAATTTCTTCTGAAGGTAGCAGAGAATGCAGGGGGTTGTACTTTAGAATCACACTCCTCACTTGGACTGAGTGACTAGATTTTAAGGTTAAAATAATCAAGCTTTTCAGAATATCCAATCATCAAGAGCTACATTATCCCTCTGGCAGATAAAATTTATATATGAACGCTACACAAGAACAACTAAAACTTAAATTGGAACAGGCTTTAGTGGATGCTTTTGGCGCTGACTTCGCTGGAGTAGATCCGATTTTGGTTCCTGCTAGCAATCCTCAATTTGGTGATTATCAAGCGAATGCGGCTTTATCCTTAAGTAGAAAGTTAGGAAAGCAACCGACGGTGATCGCTTCTATGATCGTTGAGAAACTAGATGTATCAGAAATCTGCGAACCGCCAGAAATCGCTGGACGAGGATTTATCAATCTGAAATTGAGAACAGCATACCTAGAATCACAACTAAAGACTATTCAAGCAGATTCTAGGCTAGGAGTTCCAGCAGCAAAAATACCAAAGCGGGAAATTGTCGACTTCTCCAGTCCGAATATTGCTAAAGAAATGCATGTCGGACACTTGCGTTCCACAATTATTGGTGATTCCATAGCCCGCATTCTAGAATTTCAGGGACACGATGTCCTACGGTTGAATCACGTAGGTGATTGGGGTACTCAGTTTGGAATGTTAATCGCTTACCTACGGGAAGTTTACCCAGAAGCCCTTACCACTGCTAATGCTTTAGATATTGGGGACTTAGTAAGCTTTTATCGCGAAGCCAAACAGCGGTTTGATGCAGACTTAGCTTTTCAAGAGACAGCACGGCAAGAGGTTGTAAGATTACAAGCAGGTGCAGAAGATACACTTCATGCTTGGAAATTGCTGTGTGAACAGTCGCGGCGGGAGTTTCAAATAATATATGATTTGTTAGATGTCCAAGTAATTGAACGCGGGGAATCTTTTTATAATTCCTTATTACCAAAGGTTGTAGAAGATTTAGAAAAATCTGGGTTATTGGTAGAAAACCAGGGAGCAAAATGCGTTTTCTTGGAAGGGTTTACTAATAGAGAAGGTGAATCTCTACCCTTAATTGTGCAGAAATCTGATGGGGGTTATAACTACGCCACTACGGATTTAGCATCGCTACGCTACCGGATTCAACAGGATGAGGGAAAGCGAATAATATATGTAACAGATGCTGGACAGGCAAACCACTTTACTCAATTCTTCCAGGTAGCAAGCAGAGCCGGATGGATTCCTAATGATGTGGAACTGGTTCATGTTCCTTTTGGTTTAGTTCTGGGGGAAGATGGTAAGAAATTCAAAACTCGTTCAGGGGATACGGTGCGGTTACGGGATTTGTTAGATGAAGCGATCGCTCGTGCTCATGCAGACCTAAAAATTAGATTAAAAGAAGAAGAACGCGAAGAAACTGAAGAATTCATGAATAAAGTTGCTCAAGTAGTTGGGATCAGCGCGGTTAAATATGCAGATTTAAGTCAAAACCGCACTAGCAATTACATGTTCAGCTATGACAAAATGTTAGATCTCAAAGGCAATACTGCACCCTATATGCTGTATGCTTACGCGCGAATTCAAGGTATTAGCCGCAAAGGTGGTATTAACTTTAAAGAGTTGCAAAAAAATGCCAAGGTTTTATTACAGCATGAAACAGAATTAACCTTAGCAAAGTACTTACTCCAGCTAGGTGAAGTTATTAGTATCGTAGAACAAGATTTGCTTCCCAATCGTTTATGTGAGTATTTGTACGAACTGAGTAAAAAGTTTAATCAGTTTTATGACCGTAATCAGGGGGTTCGTGTGCTAGAGGCGGAAGAACCACTGCGGACATCTCGCTTGGTTTTGTGTGATTTGACGGCTAGAACTCTAAGGCTGGGACTATCTTTGCTAGGAATTCAGGTACTGGAAAGGATGTAATGAAAAAGGCGTTGCTAAATCACAATATGAATTATGCGTAGGCGTACGTTGTAGAAATCACCATATCCTCGCGGGGGCAAAGAAAGCCCCTGCATTGAAATACAGCTTTCAAAGCATGAAGGCATGGCTGCGGGAGTTGCCTTTTTCATTAGGGTCATTTTGATGTGAAAGCTTTGCTGGGGGTGTATTATAACCTTTTTTCCTCTTCTGTTTTGTCTAAGTTACGATAAGCGATATTTGAAATTAGCGCTCTTACTTGATCTGGGGAATCTTGTTGCAACGCTAATGCTGCGATCGCCTGAGCTTCAATTACAGTTAATTGAGCGATCGCTTGCTTGACTACAGCTATGGCTTGGGGATTCACACTTAATTCATCCAGCCCTAACCCTAATAAAATTGGTACTGCTAAAGGATTTGCTGCTAATTCTCCACATAATCCTACCCAAATTCCAGCTGCATGAGCAGCTTGGACAGTTTGCTGCACCATCCGCAACACAGCCGGATGCAGTGCATCAACCAAATTTGCCACTCGTGGGTTAGTGCGATCGCCAGCCATGACATACTGGCTCAAGTCATTGGTGCCAATACTAAAAAAATCCACTTCTGTTGCCAAGCGATCAGCAATCATCACTGCTGACGGAACCTCCACCATAATGCCTAATTCCATCGCTTCATCAAAGGGGATGCCAACTTGGCGCAGTCCAGCCTGCACTTCACCTAGAATTGCCTTAGCTGCGTGTACCTCACTCACCGTGGCAATCATCGGCAACATGATCTTAATCTGGTGTCCAACGCTAGCTCGCAAAATTGCCCGCAATTGAGTTTTGAATAAATCTGGATGATCTAGACAGCAGCGAATTCCCCGCCAGCCTAAGAAAGGATTGGCTTCCGATGCTACCTTGAGGTAAGAAAGTGGCTTGTCACCGCCTACATCTAGGGTACGAATAATCAACGGACGGGTATCAAGAATTTGAGCGATCGCCTGATAAACTGCCAGTTGCTCATCTTCAGGTGGAGCGCTTATCCTGTCAAAATACAGAAACTCAGTGCGAAGCAGTCCCACGCCCTCTGCACCCTCAGCTACAGCCACTTGAGCATCAGCTAAGCTACCAATATTTGCGAAGATACTAACTTGCTGCCCATCACAAGTGATTGCTGGCTGGTGGGCTGTGGCTCGTGCTTTCTGTTGAGCTGTTTGCCACGCTTCTTGCTTTGCCGCCAGTACACCCAGAGTATCTGGCTCTGGATCTACCCACGCTTTACCGCTCTCACCATCAAGTGCCATGAGTGTACCATTTTCTAAATGTAACACTTTTGCATCTATCCCTAAAACTGCGGGAATACCTAATGTACGGGCGATGATTGCGCTGTGGGAAGTTGCACTACCAGAAGTAGTACAAATGCCGAGTACTTTTGTCGGGTCTAGCCCAACAGTATCCGAGGGAGTCAAGTCAATGGCCACTATAATGGCTGGTTCAAAGAGATGTAATCTACCAGAGGGATTTCCAACTAGTAACCGCAGCACCCTTTTCCCCACATCCACAACATCATCAGCTCGTTCTTGCAGGTAAGAATCTTCAAGGGTATGGTAAGAAGTCGCTACCTCATTGACTACTGCTTGCCAAGCCGCTTCAGCATTTATGTGGTGTTCTAAGATGCGTTGATGAGCCGCTTCCAGCAATACTGGATCTTCTAACAACAGTATATGGGCATCAAAGATGGCGGCTTCAGTGTCACCAATTTGAATAGACGCTTGTGAGAACACTGCTTGAATTTCGTGTCGGGCAGTATGGATTGCTGCCTGTAAACGTTGCCACTCTAGTTCAGCATCTTCTACGTGGTATTCTGTAATAGCGATCATACTGGGTTGATAATGAACAACCGGAGCGATCGCCACTCCTGGAGAAGCTGCGATCCCTAAAAGTTCGCCGTGAGTTGGTAGGGTAATTTCGTGCTTAAATCCTGATGGAGACTTAAAAGCAGTATTATCTTCACCAAAGTTAGTTACAAATAATGCTTGCAATGCTGCCAACGCCTCATCCGCATCACAGCCAGCAGCACTAATCAACAACTCGTGTCCTTGACGCACTCCTAAAGTTATTACTTGATTAATACTATCGCCCCTAACAGTCTCCGTATTTCTAGTTAAATTTCGTATTTGAATTTGAGATTGAAACCGGGCTATAGTTGCAACAAACTGAGCAGCAGGACGAGCGTGTAATCCTAATCTGTTGCTGACAATCAGCTGGATTTCTTTTGTTGGAAACTCTGCATTCGTTGTTGGTTGGCTTCCACTACTGCTATCTAACGGCAGGTTAGTTATTATACCTAATTGAACCGCTTTTGCGACCAATGCACCTCGTGCTTCTGCAATAACTTGCTGAATCTCTTTACCAGCAGCAGCAGCAACGATGGCAGCGATCGCACCTTCTACCAAGGGTGCTTCACACAAATACACTTTCTGCCGCTGTGCTTCTGGCAAAAATTCTAGCGCCATTTCTGCACTCATCAAAGCACTACCCAAATCCATTAAAACCAGAACCCCATCATCACTGAAAACTGAGGCGATCGCCTCATAAACCTGGATGGGATCTGTGCCCAGTGGGTTTTCGGGATCTTCAATACCTGCTGCAACAGCGAGTGGAACTTTGCCCTGAACCATCTGTGCGGCAAGTTCCCGAACTCCCAGAGCTAGTTGTTTACTGTGAGAAACGATAACAATTCCGACCACTGCAACACCATCAATCTTGTTGAGAGGTTTGTGCTTAGCCAGTTATCCATTTAATTTTTCCATGCGTACCGCCGAAAACAGCAGTTATCTTCATTGCAATTACAACAGTTCGAGAGTATTTGGATTTCTCCAACTAACAATACGAACAAAATAACCTTTTTTTAATGAAATACGTGGTGTCTACTCATGAACCCCATCGCTAGCAGTACAGGAAGAAATGTTTTGGATAAGTTTGTTCCCATCGTACAACTTAATTGAGGCATCGCTGTCAAGATTATCTCGCCACAATATTAAATTAAGCCTTATTCTTCTCCAGAAGTACTTTACTAACTGGCTGATTAATAAATAATATGTGGGTTAACTTGCTTTTTACTTATCTTACGGAATCCCAGGTAATGAAAATGGTGACTATGCAACTATTCGCTTGCGATCGCTTTACCGAAATGAAATAGTTAGTGTTTATTTACAAGATACACTAACTATTTTTCGTTAAGCTACAGTCAATGACACTTATTTTTCAAAATGTCTATATCTCAAAGGAGAGAAAAACTGTATTGCTGTGATTAAATTGAAAAGTGTGTAAAGTTAAAGCTGATATTTTCAGTCATACAGATACTTGCATTTTCTCAATATCATATATTGCCGTAAATGGTTTATCGTAAGGGTGGTTTTTAGCAAACTCTGACATTTCATTAAGTGCATCTGTAAAATCTGCAAACACTTTCTCTACCAGAGAAAAAGCTTTTTTCTTCTGTGCTTCTGTCAGTTTTATGCTTTTAATAAAATGTTCTACATCATCCATTTCTGCCTGGATATGACCTGTCTCCTTAGCATAATGAGACTCACCAAAATACGGATGATGGTGCTGAGTAATTTCTTGAAGTTCCTTTCCTACTTGTGCAATTTCAAATAAAGCCACCGTTCCCGTTGCTTCTATTGCCTCAATAATAGCCAACTTCATCAGGATATCTTCTTCAAAAGTACACATAGCAAATAGGTTATAAATTAAAAAGCGTACTTTCTGTGTTTCTTCACTCCACAGGAATTTTAAAGTATCGGTATATTTTATGGAGTAATCATATCCCATCAACTTGAGATCTTGTATGAACCATATCCAATGGCGACCATCTTCATAAGTGTGCTGGTTGATCATTTCTTGGAGCTTGCTAGTTGCTGGCTCTTTGCGGAGTACAACTCTATTAAAATCCTTAAAACTCATTGCGAAAGGAGCAAAACCAGGAGCCCAAGCTAGTCTTTGTCTTGGGTCTATGCTTTTATCTCGCAGAAACTTCATAAATGGCGTTTGAGCAAATTCTTGCTTCTTTTTTTCAAGCAATGCAAGGACTTCTTCCATTTTCAGATCCCCATATAGTTGTATACTAAAAACTTGTTGAGTACATAAAGATCTACTTTGGTAAGATCAGTTTATGCACCCATGCAAAAAACTTGAGCAACAAATTTGACAGTAGCTTAAGTGTCTCCTAATTTCATTACCTTCAACTTAACCCTTGCGAATCATGGTCACGGCTTCATATCCTCTCAATGTTCGCCTCGCGGTGTTGAATAAGCCAGATTTAATCCCTAGATTAACTAATTTTCTAATCTTCTAATCTTTATGATGGATTTTAGTACTCTTGTTCTAAATTACACATGGCATGAGCTTCGTTATTTCCCTTGTATCATAGTATAAAAATAAATTAACAATCAAATCAAGGACAAAATGCATGATACGCCTCTTGAGTCAGGGTAAGATTCAAGCTAACGCTGGCATAGTTGTTGTCGATAGTACCAGAAGGATGGTAAGCCTGAATCGAAAGTTTATAGAAATGTGGAGTTTCCCACAACATATCATAGTCTCCCAAAATGAGGTTCAAGCACTGGAACTGGCTTCTAACCTAGTTGAAAATTCCGACCTATTTCTTCATAGAATTAAAGAGATTTATATGCATACAGATTTACAAGCTTATGATACTTTTAAATTAAAGGATGGCCGAATGTTTGAGCGTTGTTCACTGCCCCAATACTTAGAAGATGAATGTGTAGGAAGGATTTGGAAATTTCGTGAAATAACAGAACGCCATCAGTCCAAAACTTTGATAGATATTGGAAATAAAATTTTACTATTTCCATCTCATAAAAATATTTCACATAAATTGTAGAGAGACTTTTATCATTCCCATTATTTATTCTCTTTACTTGTATCCCACCAAGTTCTATTATAGATTAAATCTAAAGTAATAGTTGAGGAGTAAATAATGCAATTTTAAGAAAATCTTCGTAGTGACTGTTGCCAATCCGTTATGGTAATGCCTAATACAATTTTGTTTCCCCTTTTTGTTGATACTCAAGCGCCAATAACGATTAACGCTCAAATTGCTGAACAGATTAAACTACTAATTGCTACAGGGGATTTGCAACCAGGCGATACTTTACCCACTGTTACTCAATTAGCTAAACATTTAAAAGTAAATCATAATACTATTGCAGCAGTTTATAACTATTTAATTGAATCAGGTTATCTGGTAGCCCAAAGAGGTAAAGGAACTTTTGTTGCTCACACTCAAGTTGTACAAAATATTATTATTCATAAGGAATTTTACAATTTACTAGGACAAGCTTTTAATGCTGCTGTAATGACTGGGTTATCTCCATCTGAATTTGGTGCAGCGGCCTATGCCCAAGCCGCAATATTGAATCAACACGCTGCTGCTCCTTTAAAATTAGTATTTGTAGAATATTTGCAACACAGTACAGGTGTATATGAAAATATTCAATCAGAAATCAAACTTCCTCTACTATTTATCTGTTTGGAAGACTTAAAGATTAATAAATCAAAAGTTTTAAAAGAACTGTTAGCTGCTGATCTTGTGATCACAACTGCACGACATCAATGGGAAGTCACTAAATTAACTGCACCAGAACAAGAAGTCATTACTGTTAACCTCAAACCAGACTTGCAACTCTTGGCACAAATTTCATCTTTACCTCGTAATGCTCTGATGCTACTTATTTGTCAGGAAAAAGCTACCAGTGGAGTGATGAAACAGATGCTACAACAAGCTGGAATCTCCCACATAAACTTTCAAAGTTTAGATTTAGAATACCTTCAAAAGAATCATCAAATATTGGATGAGGT
Source organism: aff. Roholtiella sp. LEGE 12411 (assembly GCF_015206995.1). GTDB lineage: Bacteria > Cyanobacteriota > Cyanobacteriia > Cyanobacteriales > Nostocaceae > Komarekiella. The sequence goes on from NZ_JADEXR010000058.1 coordinate 9,134, forward strand.
CGATGCAGTTTGTGCTTCAAGGCTTGTTGAGAACTATGTACGACAGTACAGTATTGAACCTTCTGAAGTAATGGTTTTTAATTTTAGTGTTGATGAAACTAATATGTCAGTTTTAAAAGCTCGCTTGGCTGCAATTCAGTTAGCTAAATCAACTATCCATCAACCTAATCAGTGACTAGAAAGTGATGCGGTAAACAAATGTAGACAAGGTAGCAAAGTTTTTGGAGTTTTAGAGTCGTAGATATTCCTCTAGTAGTGCTTTTAGAACATTAACAGCAACAACTCAGATCGTATACTGAGCTTTTCAATTGTCCAAATTTGATTAGTTGAACTAGCAGAAATGCTGGTTGTACTACAAAACTTATTAAGTATACAAACAAAATTAACTCGCGTAAAACTACTTTATAGAGCTAATACGAGAACTTGAGCAATAAATTCAACAGCAGCTTTTTCAACGCCTTCAAAGACACCTTGTGAATTATATTTATTGCTTAGTGTTATCTCAATATTGCTTCACAAACCTTAAACTAACTAAATACTATTCCTCAAAGAATAACTCATTTTTTGAGGAATTGATAGTCTTATTCATCAATATTATTAATATAATTATTTTATCATCATAATGTTATGTTCGATAGCGTGAAAAGCGTGAAATCTACTTAAAACATATCAATAGCTTTAGCATAAGCTGTATTTTTGAATCGACTGAGTTTTTACGTCTAATTCTTAGCCCTAAATTAAAAATACCATAATACTATATATATAGGTTTAATATACCACTATAGCGGTATGCTGATAAAAGACTAGTTAAGGTAGGCAAGTGGCATGTTTGAAAACTTGATACGTAGGTAAAGCAAGATAACAAACTGTTAAAGGTTTCTGGAGTACAAGGGCAAGTATTACACTTAGTGGGTAAGATTATGAGTAAAAAATTGACCGTAAAGCAAATCAGCCTCAATCTGGCATTGGATGAAGTCAAGAGACTTGAAATGTACTGTAACCAGACAGGGAGAGCAAAAACAGATGTAATTAGAGAGCTGATTCGCAAGTTACCCGATTAGGGTGGTAAGTAGCAGAGAATTACCGGTTGTTTTGCAAAAACAGATGCTAGTCTGGTAAAAAAGCTTGAGGTCAGTATAAATAGCTTGAAAATCATGGTTTATGAACCTTATGTGTGTAGTTGCATAAACTGGCCTAACTCAAGCAGATTTTTTACTCTTAACAAGCTGTTGCAACACAACCGGTTTGTTTGTGAATTTGTGAAGGCGATCGCTCTTTATCTTCACTTCAGAGCTATATTTAGAACCAAGTGTACCGAAGGTTAACCTCAGTCTTAATAATTCTTTATATACAATTGCGACATCCTAAAATCCGCGACACTGACGTCTGCGAAAAAACTTTTGTTGTCACTTTGCCTAAAACGACGTGATCAGTAATATAGATTTAAAGTGAGCTTAGAGCACTTGAGTGTATTACTAAAATTTAATAATTTTAAAAAAAATATATATTTTGAATTTCATTTAGGAATCCTATAGAATTATAGGTGTTAATAAAAGTTTAAATTCATAATTATAAAATTTTATCTTAACTGTTAAGTGCTTGCTTCAAGCATTACTAAACTAACTGGAACAGGCTAAAAGAGAGTTTTGTCTTAGAAACACAAGTTTGCAATGAAGTCAACTCAAAGACTCGTTAATTAACTTGGCACTTTTTTCCTAGGCGTCCATTAGAGTGCCCTATGAATTTATTTTATGCATGACTGAATTGGCAGCTAATTGCTCTACAAGAATTTTTAAACCCAGAGAATTTCCCCAGGTTTATGCTAGATATGGATGTCTTGGTACAAAATCTGCGATCGCAACACCAAGACAAAATTCAATCAATATAAGTGTGGTATCTTGCATTAAAATTGATGACGTAGTATTTGCTAGCTCTACTAACAAAAATTTCACTAGATCATCAATGCATCTCGTCGTATTCTGGGGCTTCAACTCGTCTTGTTTCTAGCCGAGAAGGTGGTAGAAACTCAGCGCGACGCACAGGAACCAAAGGCGGTGTAGCCCCTTGGTAGGGATGAATAACTTGTACAGTACGGGCTGGACGTTGCCGAGGCGAAAACAAAGCTAATACCCCAGCGACTACAATACCGCCGCCAATAGTAAGACTCATCCCTCCTACGGCCCAAACGATGGGTGAAGACCACCAGGGATTTTCTGGTTGGGATGGTGCTAATGCTGCTTTGGATTGGTTATTCTGTTGGGCTAATTGCAGTTGTTGGGTATTGTAATTGTCGAGAAGTCGTTGATTTTGAGTCTTCAACTGTTCATTGTCGGTTTTTAAACGATCCAAGTCCACTTTTAGTTTTTCCCATTCGACACGCTGATCAGAATTGGGAGCTACAGGCTGTGGATTGGGATATGTTGGTGGTTGCCCATAAGGTCCATAAGGATACTGCGCTTGTGGCTGCATAACCTGAGGCGGCATTACAGTGGCTGGCATTTGTGGGGCAACAAAGTTAGATTGTAGAGGAGTATTTGTCCCTTTGAGTAAGACGAGAGCCGCCAGCCCAGCTACGGCAACCCCGCCGATAAATGCCATACTCTCACTCATCGCCTTTGCCCCTTAACCGTGACGTAACTATAACTATTTGTGACTGACTCACACTCACACTCATAATTTTTTGCCTACTTTACTTCAGATAATACTCGAACTACAACCACCTGTATCAGCTAGTTTTTTTACATCCTGATATCTGATGTTAATATTCAAGACTATAACCGTCAAATTGTCCACTAAGTAAAGGCAAAAAAACTATGCTGTTATAGTTTTTTAATCTACTTTGTCAGTCTGACCAAGACAAGTGTTTGTGTCGCTGTTGAAGGTCTTGATAGCTGATTTGAGACTTTGACAAAAATCAGCGATCGCACTCAGTCCCTGCTCTGGTGTGCCATCTGCTAACCGTTTGACAAAAGCACTACCTACAATTACAGCATCTGCGCCCCAATCCTTTACTTGACGGGCTTGTTCAACTTGGGAAATACCAAAGCCTACACCGATGGGTTTATCAGTAACACCACGAATCTGTTTCAGTAAATCTGACACTCGCGTTTCCATCTGGGAGCGTATGCCTGTAACTCCTGTGACACTAACTAAATAGATAAATCCTTGGGAGGAGCGAGCAATCGCTTCTATCCGTTGAGCTGAACTGGTGGGGGCCACTAACAAAGTTACGTTAATTCCCATCTCACCAGCTGGTTGGAGCAATCCTGCGGCTTCCTCTAAAGGTAAGTCAGGTACTACCAAGCCTGCGACCCCAGCAGCAGCAATTTGCTGAAGAAATTTTTCAATCCCCCGGTGCAAAATTGGATTGTAGTAGGTAAACAGGACAATAGGCGATCGCAGATTAGGACTAGTTGTTTGCAACATTTCCAGTATCTGCTCCAACTTAGTTCCTTTTTTCAGGGCCCGGGTAGCAGCTGCTTGAATCACTGGCCCATCCGCTAGCGGATCGGAGTAGGGTACACCCAGTTCAATTATGTCTGCTCCATTGCGATCCAGAATCTGCAACGCTGCTGCTGTTGTTTCTAAATCTGGATACCCAGCGGTGATAAACGGAATCAAAGCGCACTCTCGATTCCTTACAAGAGTTTTAAAACGATCATAAATTGCAGTCATTATTTAAGAGTCAATAGTCAAGAGGAGCCAGTTAGGTGCAGGAATTACCTTTATTGAGTTAACTGGCATTCAACAGTCAAGAGTTAAAATCTGGACTTTTGACTTTGGGCTCTTGGCTAATAGATAACTTTACACCTGTGTTTGTTCTTCTTGTTCTATTTCAGCTTGAATTCGTGCTAGTTCTTCGGGAGTAAGTTCTTCTAGCCGCTTCTGAAGAAAGTCCTGTTCATACTGTTCCCGCTGTTGGTGGTAGGTCATTTTTTGTCCCACTGCGCGGAAAAAATAGGTGATTAACCAGCCAACCAATCCACTGACTAGTAGGACTTGGCTCAAGATTCCAGCTTTTTGATTATCTAACCCGACTAGCTGCAATACTATATATGCCAAGCCGCCAGCCAGAAAAATGCCCAGTCCAATGCTAATGGCGTCAACGCGTCGCATGAGATTTATGACCTACCAATCTTATTAAACTTCAATTTGTCGCCGCTTGGGTCGAAAATTCACAAACGGTGATAGAACCAACAGACCTGGAAAGAAGAAAAACACCAAAAAGTACATAAAGGTACGCTCGATGGCGGTAGCCACATACCAACGCTGTTTGAGGTACAGCAAGATAGCAATTGGCATTACTAAAAGATAGGCTCCAGCCAAAATCAGATACAGCAGGGCGACAATCATACTTTTTTGTCTAAGCGTCTATTTCCTTATCATAGGCTGAATGCTTGTGCTGAGGGAAGTATTGCCTGTTGCAAAATAGGTTGATTTCGCAGTTCATTCCACATACAGATAGGCTGAACGTTGATCAGACGCCTGCGTGTGCGATCGCCACTACCAATTTCCAACCAATTTACCTTTCCCCTCATAGGATTTACGCACACTCTACGAATTCTCGGCGTTCTTCTCTACCAGAAGTGGATCGTAGAGAAGGCGTCTTCTGTGCTAGACGCTGCGCGTTGGCGAAAGCCTCTGGTAGAGATGGCGGTTCGATCAATTAAGCTTTTTGGTAACTTTTGCGTAAGTCCTGCCTCAATAAAGCGCGTCCTGTTTTTCGGCATCAAAAGGTTATAAACAAAAAATTTTCAATTTAGTTGCACAAAAGACACAATTGATGGTGGAATAGATAAGGAAGTATTCGCTGCGTTCAAAAAGTGAATATTTGCCAAATACCTAAGGGGGTGTGGCGGAATGGTAGACGCTACGGACTTAGTAAACTGAGCCTTGAAGGAGAAATCCCTCAAGTGGATGCTCTCAAACTCAGGGAAACCTAAATCTGTTAACAGACACGGCAATCCTGAGCCAAGCCCATAAATTTGAAATTTGTGATTAATCTGTAATCCAAAAGTCTAAATTGAGGGAAGGTGCAGAGGCCCGACGGGAGCTACCCTAACGTTAAGTCGAGGGTAAAGGGAGGGTCCAATTCTCAAAGTCTGTGGTTACTAAACCTATCAGACAGCAGTGAAAGCTGTGGGAGAATGAAAATCCGTTGACCGTAAAAGGTCGTGAGGGTTCAAGTCCCTCCACCCCCATTAAAAAGTTCAAAAGTTTAATAAATTAAACTATCCAGTACAGGTGGGTTTAATAATAAATGTTTTTATTGTTATAGCCGTAGCCATTTTGATTAGGACATGGAAAATGTTCTTGGTACAGCGTCCTAACCAGCCTGGCGGCTGCTATAAATTTATTTTTGGGATATGGGTAGACAGAAATTAAAACTCAACACTGAGCTAAGCGTTCGTCGAGCCAAGCTAAAGCAGCACCAATGGTTTCAGCTAGAATACTAATCAAGCGATATAAGGCGATCGCACCGAATACTACGGGGCCTGGGAAGTGGTGACGTAAAAGTTCATAAGCAGTTGCTTCAAACACACCCAATCCACCAGGCGCACCTGGAATAACTAATCCTAATAACCAAGCGAAACTAAAAGCCCCTAGTAACAAAGGAATTTGACTCCAATTCAAAGAATTCAAGGCAGAAATAGTTAATATAAAGCCAGTACTGCGTAATCCCAAAAAGCCTAATTCTCCTAACAAAGGTCGTAAGGGATAGCGTTCAATATTGAAGGGAATAGTAGGCTGAGTGATATTAGCAGATTTTGTTGCTTTCAGTCTGTACAAAAAGCGAATGGCTGGGTTTGCAAACCGGGGATGAACTGCACAAAGTACCACACCTAAACTCAGTAATTGTAAGATTTGCCCAACCAGAGTGGTATTCACTGCCGCAAATTGACTACCGAATAGAACAATGATGATTAAAGCAGCCGCCGCCATGAGTAGCGGTTCTAGCAAGACGCTTAAGGTAGCTGCACCGTTAGAAATATTAGCATTCTTAGTTGCTACAATTCTCCCATAGTAATGCCAGATATTACCTGGCAAATACTTGGCTATGTTTGTTTTTAGGTAAACTTGAATAAACTCGGAAGATGGTACAGGTTGATTTAAATCTTGCAGAACCCAAGTCCAGATCCAGCCAGCCCAAGTATGTGCCAGTAAAGTTACACCTGTCGCGATCGCAAGAATTGCCCATCCTACACCATCAATGCGGATAGTAGCCACCTCGAGCCAATTATCCTTCAAAGCTTTCGCTAAAAAAAACAGCGTCCCACCCAAAATTAGCCAGCGCAAAATTTGCTTCATGATTTTGGTAATTTAACGGTTATGGCAACCAGGGTTGAATATCTCAAATCCTAATTGACATTTTTTTTACTAAATTCTCCATATCCCATATATAGTAATCTGATTTGATTCGTGAACTGACTCGTAGAGACAGGGAATGGGGAATAGAGAGAAGTTAGAGCGGAGGTTTTCTCAGATCCAAACTTCGGAGGAATAGAAAATAGGGAAAAATCAAAAAGGTAGTTAGAGGTTTACGCAGTTTTTTCAAAAATTAAATATGAATTATATAGATATTTAATATCTTTCTTAAGGGTGATCTCAAACGATATACATTGATCCCTGACTTATAGTTCAATTTATACACTATTAAAAACAGCCTTAGTTTTTCCACAGAATCAATAAAATATTATATTATTTTATCTCTCCTTAGTTAGATAGAAATAATGGTTTAGTGCTAAGTATAATGTTACCTACGCTAGATGTGTGGGTAGTTTTAGTCCTCCTATCCTTAACTAGGGGTGTTAAAAGGTTTGCTGAAGAAAAATAGTTCAAAAAATTGCCAATCAACCCTATAAGTCAGCAAAATCAATAGCTTACTTTTAGTTTGAAGGAGGACATGACTAGAATGAACGTTTTGAGAGCTTTCTTGAAAAAATTGCGGCTGCGCCAGGTGTTAACTATCTTTTTAGCTGGGTTATTATTGGTAGTTAGCACTGCTTGTAGCGGGGCAAATGCCACAGGTGCAAATCCACAAAATCCTGCTGTCCAAGCTGGCGGAGCGAACAATCCTTATAAGGATGGTGGAGACAAATATACCAATTATCGGATGTCTACAGATCCGAAAGTAACGAACACAAAAGCTAACAAGCAACAAAACCAAGCTAGCGTACAGCCAAGCTCACAATTTATCATTGCCACAAATAGAGAATCTGAGCTACTTTATCCCGGTGCTGAGACACCAGCAGGTCGAGTTAATAAAGAAGCAGAACTGCCAATCATCACTGATAAAGACTTTCGCCAACCTGAACCAGGTGGCTTAATTCAACGTGAACCAAATTTAGGAACTCGGGTTCAAGAACGAATTGAAACTGTAAAAGAAGAATTTGAAGAGGCTTCCGGCTTTCTGAAAGAAAAGGCAGATGAGGCAGGTACTAGACCTGAATTACAAAAAAACCCGGCAGTAGGCAGATAGAATTCTAATTTCGTCTCAATATCTGAGATTTGAAATTAATTCTAAATGCTTTCTTGGTTAACGTTTAATTAGACACAAAATTGCAAGGACTGGAACTATGAAAAGAGCAATCAATTGGCTGAAAAATATTCGTCCCGCGAAGATTTTAACGGTCTTCCTAGTAGGAATTTTCCTATTTATGACCCAGGCTTGCGGTGCTCGTGGAATAGCAACACCACCACCACAACCCGATTCTCAATCATCTTATACCAAACGATACGATCCCACAAAAGATTATCCTCTCTCTTCTCCTGCTGGTGGAATGAATAATTTTAGTGATGTAGACCCCAGAGCTGGAGGAACTGAGAAGGCAGCAAACGATAGATCTGAAGCGCTATCAAAAAATGCTCAAAGGAATGTTGAAGAAAAAGGGATTGACAGTCGTGAGCAATACGAACGAAATTTTAAAGACGGTACATCCTTTGGTGAAAGAGTGAAAAATTTGGGTGAAGATGTTGGTAGTTCTGCTGGAGAAGTCGGAGAAGGAGTCGCTAAGGGAACTAAGCGCGGGATTGAAAATATCCAGGAAAACACTCAGAACGCTGCTAAAAGCTTGACCAAAAATATCCAACGTGCAGGCGAGGATGCTGGAAAAAATATTCAGCGAACAACCGAGGATGCAGCTGACGCTGTAAATAGGACAGTCAGATAGACTGATTAAAATTAATTATTGATTGTAGGACAGGCTTCCTGCCTGTTCTATGTTTTGCACTTATGATGATTGTTATTAGTCTTTATATCATTTTCAAAGTAAAAAATAGTATAAATTTTACTTATTTAAATCAATTAACTTCTATGTATATATTATCTATTAATCTTAGTAAGCCATTAACTATAATCTAAATCCGGTAAGCTAAAGTAAGCGATCGCGATACCATCCTTATAATGTAAATCAAATCACATAAGCTTATGGAGCCAGACTCTTTACAAACCGAGGTGATTCTGACGTATCCCCGTGAGTCCCTCGGTAGAGTGCAACTTGATTGGACACCCCAGCCCGGAAACTATCTTGATTTTCAAGGTAAAACCTACGCGGTTTTAGAGCGCCGCCACAGATATCAATTAAAGGCTGGGCGCTACCGCTTGCATAATATTGCTATTTACGTACAATCTGCTAAACGACCATCTGAGAAAAGTTTAGTACAGGGACGTTGGGTAATTGGTGATGCTAGTTGCCGATATAATGCTTGTTCAGAAATTATTCGCTGTGCTGTAAACCCAGATGGCCCTTGCAAGTCTTGCCGCTTTTATGAAAATTTAGAAGTCAGGAGTTAAGGCTTAGAAGTTAGGAGTTAGGAGTTATTAGTCTCATCTCTTGATCTTCCTAACTCCCAGAGCCAAAGACTTCTCCCACAGTTAAACGGTTACCATTGACAAAATCCCATCCCGACTGGGGACGTTTACCAGCTAGCTGAACTTCTCGCAATAGCAAAAAACCCTCCCCAGTTTGGGCGATCGCTCCAATTCCCTTAGCAATGCTCACTACTTCTCCAGGATTATTTAATTTAGTTGACAAATTAGACAATTTAGGGATTATTTCTTGCAATTCTGGTGGTAGCTCGCGATCGCAAGCAGAACCAAAGGGAGCGGAAGCCGTGATTTTCAGAGGTCTGTCACGAAAGATAGCAGTACAGTTAGGGTAAAAGCCCCTGATTTGATTGTGTAACTGGATAGCGCTTTTTGACCAATCCAAGCCATAATCTTGTTTTTGAATTAAAGGTGCATAACTAGCTTCTGAATTGTCTTGAGGAATTGGTTCAATTTCCTTACGTTCTAGCTTCAACAGAGTTTCCACTAACAAATCTGCACCAATTGCTGCTAGCCTATCGGCTAAATCTTGGGCATTCTCTAGTAATTCAACAGGTGTAATCGCTTTTAGAAGCATTGCCCCAGTATCCATCCCCGCATCCATTAACATGGTCGTGATCCCCGTCTCCCTTTCGCCGTTATGTAGACACCACTGAACCGGAGCTGCACCTCGATATTTCGGTAAAATTGAGCCATGTAGATTAATGCACCCCAACTTTGGTATATCTAAGATTTTCTGCGACAAAATCTGTCCATAGGCGACGACAACAAACGCATCTGCGTCTAATTGTTTGAGTTGGGTTAAAGTTTCAGTGTTTTTTTTCACTGACTGGGGCTGCCATACTGGCAAGGTATGATTATTGGCGATAGTTTTTATTGGGGAAGGGGTAAGTTTATTTCCGCGTTCCCGGCGTTTATCTGGTTGGGTTACAACTGCCAACACTTCAAATTCTGAGTGATTCAGTAACTTTTCTAAAGTGGGGATAGCAAACTTGGGAGTACCAAAGAATACGATTTTCATTAGTCATTAGTCATTAGTCATTAGTTAATAGTAAGTGCGACCCTAATTACTGACAACTGATTTAATTACAACTTCAATGCTGTGGTGTAAAGCACCGTTGACTTTTGTAAAGAATATTTGATGATATATATGTTGTTACTAGGCGCTAGAGGATCTAAATGCTAAATTTAGTTCAAAATTTTTTCTCGAACTGGCGCTAAGTGCGATCGCGCTTATAATAAGGTGATTTATGAAAAAATTTTTACCGATGAAGAGGGTGAACAGCCGTTCCAACCTACGATGTAATGATGTTGTGTGGTAGTTTTTATTCTGGAAATCACCTACACTGTTGCTTTTCTACTGTTTTTTTTGAAAAATATCACAATTTCTGTTTTTTAGTGGATGACACTAGTGGTTTGTGAGTAACATATATTATGTGATATGCCTTACCCAAATTTTTAAAGTAGCGCCTCACATTTATAGTTATCGGAGTTTCCACTGTTGCGGCAACGCCTGAACTAGCTAGGTAAATCCAGGCTAGTTACTACTAGCAACGTTCACTAAATACATAATTCTCTGACTTTCTGCTGCCAGTATTAATAACCTTAATTCTTCCTCATCAACACCAAATGTTGGTGAGGTTGAATATAGAAACATAAATAGTGTATTTTTGGCAGAAATTACTTAGTTTTCTGCCGTTTATTATACGGGCATATTTTCGTAAAAACATCTTGTATGCCTTTACTAATAAAAGGTAATTAAATATACTTTTTTCGTAAAAATATGCAAAATTGGAAGTAAATATCTCGTAAAAACTTTTGGTTTCTTGCTATACATATAATTAGACTTTGCTCATTGCCGTATAAGCATTGCTCCTTACACAGCAACCACACTTTTAAAGAGTCTACAAATGCTTAAACCCCTTTTGCTGTCAGGATGGTTCCGTACGCACCCCTTTCTTAATTACGTAGTTTTTGTGATACTGCTTGCACCTTTATTTGCGGCATCAGCTAACTCTAGCGCAGCCAAATCAAGAGTAGTAAAAGTAACTTCTATGACTGGAGAATCCGACTCTGTATCAAAAGAAGTGGCTGCTTTTAAGGAACCAGATATAGCTGAAATTGTCAAAGCTCAAACAAGCTCGTTGAGAGAATTTGACTCTGTGCCAATTAAAAAAACTGCTGTTAAGAAACCGCAAATATTAGCAGCGGATAAAATTAAGTCTTTGTTAGAAGAAAATAATTATCTAGCAGATGATTCTCTGTCAAGCAGCAATGTGTCTACTGCTGATCCATTTGCAGCAGTTGAACTCGCGCCATCACCAGGGGTGTTTGTTAGTCAACTTCATTTAGTGGAGAAATTAAAAGCCGCTAAGATTAAGTCTTTGACAGAAAAAGAAAATTCTCAAGCAAGACAAAAGCCTGTTTCTCAATCATTGGCGGCTGTTGAACTTGCACCAATTGCAGGAGAATCACAACCAACTACAACAACGCAAACACCTGCTGAGGAAACTCAAGCAGAACAAACAGATCCCATAGGAAGTCCTCATCCTATTCCTTGGAAATGGATCACAGCTACTCAAGAGACTATTGGCTCCAAAGGTGGCTCTGGAGTGCGCTACTACCGCAGTGTACCTGTAGTTTCCCCAGATGGTAAATATGCTGTTTATAGTCGGGTGCAACTAGAAGTAAAACCAGAAATGTATAACAGTCGCGTCACCAGCGTTCTGTTTGTCCAAGATATGCAAACCAAGAAGTTGTGGGTGATGGCTTCAACAGCTCCTGTTAGTGATCCTTTATTAGCTGTAAATGCTGTTTTACCAGAACAAGAACAGATCGATACAAATGGATCAATTGGGGTGTTAGTTCCCGTCAGCTGGTCCGAAAAAGGCGATCGCTTCTTAGCACGTAAGTTTAAAGGAATATTTAACACAGGTGATGCTACAGATCATGCAGTGATTTGGGATCGGCAAAAAAATCAAGCCAATATTGTTGCTCCGGCTCAAGAGGAAAATGAGCATGAGAAAATAGCGATATTATTAGGTTGGAGTAAAAGCCAACCCGATCATGTACTATTTCGTGCTGGTGAGATGGGCGAGGAAAACTGGCCTTTGGTAAAAGTAGCTAATGATGGCAAGACTGTACCCACAACAACAGATGCAGATCAGCCTATTACTTTTGGTAAAAAAGATACAGAAGTTTGGGCAGGGCCACAAGTCGCTTATCGGTAGTTTATAGAAAATTTTATATGCTGTTCCCGTTATTGCCACTGGTGACGACGGGAAATTTTTTTAAGAGGAGACAGCTAACAGCCGTATGATCCAAAAGAGGTTCTGAGTTATGAGTTAGTACAAGGAATCAAAATGATTGAAAATACTATTCCCATATCAACTCTCTTTATTGGGCTTAACGGAATCACAGCAATTTTTCTTTCATATATTGCGGCATCTGAACGGGGTAAATACTAGGGTTTGGCATGGTGAGTCTAAGGAAGATATAGTGCAACAAGCTGATCCGCTAATCAATCCTAGTGCTTGGGCGGCTATGGTAAAGAATATAACTCAAAAGCTATTTCCCGATCAAAGAGATAAATAATACTAATTTCTAAACAAAGCTATTGTTATTTATGGTTGCTTTTTTATTCAGGTATAGTTCCTTTCACTCGGCGGATAGGCAGATTAGCAATTAAAGCTGTGGTTCGTTGGTTGCTTTCTAGGGAGAACTCTAAGCCTTCCGTGTCAATTTCTACATAGCGGCAGACTACATCTAGGATTTCTTGCCGCATTTTTTCCAACGTTTGAGGATCTAAGTCAGCGCGATCATGGGCAATCACCAATTGCAGGCGACGTTTAACTTGAGTGCGACTGTTGTCAGTACCGCGAGAAAAAAGTCGTTCTAGAAGTTCAATCATTGCAAATAGGTCTGGGGCAGAGACTGGAAAATGAGTTAAACAATCTTTGTCCACAACAACCTTCGCAGACGGGCGAAGATGTTGTCCTGTGACGAGTCGATCTCAAGAAATTGGATCGATTCCCCTTCCAATCTACGAGCAATGTTTTCAAAGGCTGTGGCAGCTAAAGAGGGAGTATCCGCTAATACTAAAGGTTCGCCGCGATTGGTAGAGACAATAACGCGCTCATCGTCAGGGATCACCCCAATTAGGGGTATTGCGAGAAGTTCCTGAACATCTTGCACTGACATCATATCATTCGCCTGTACCATTGAGGGTCTGATACGGTTAATTATTAAATGAACACGCTTGATACCTTGTGCTTCTAATAACCCGACTACCCTGTCAGCATCACGAACGGCAGAAATTTCTGGCGTGGTGACAACTAGGGCTTCTTTAGCTGGGGCGATCGCATTTTTAAACCCATTTTCAATCCCAGCAGGGCTATCAATGATCACGTACTGATATTTCTGTGCCAGTGCATTCACTAGTAACTTCATTTGTTCGGGAGTGACTGCATCTTTAGAGCGGTTCTGTGCTGCTGGCAAAAGTACGAGGTTGGGTTGTCGCTTATCTTTCACCAAAGCTTGTTCTAAGCGACACTCCCTTGCCAGAACTTCCACCGCAGTATAGACAATGCGGTTTTCCAGCCCTAGCAGCAAATCCAAATTTCTTAGACCAAAATCCGCATCAACTAAAGCAACTTGACGCCCTATTTTGGCTAAAGCCATGCCCAGATTTGCCGAAACTGTGGTTTTACCCACGCCTCCTTTGCCGGAGGTAATTACAATAATGCGAGTCATGGTAGAAATGCGCTCGATTAGGTTCAGGAAATATAAAACAGTAAACTGAAGTATAAAGTATGAAGTATCGTATCAAGTATGAAGAAATATCTGAACTCCCTGATGAGGGTGAGGCATGAATATTTTCTTTACTTCATCCTTTATCCTGACATTTTCTAAGTAAATATTTATGGCTCCTGATTGCTCCTGGATAATTGGTTTCTAGAAAAATCAGTAGCCCTAGCGATGCGAATTCCTTGAGGTGTAATATGTGCCACTTCTGGAGAAAACTGCATGGGCGATTTTTCTGGTGCTCTAGCTACAGCATCTGCTATCCGCAATTGGGTTGGTTCCATTTGCAGAGCCATAATCAGACACTCGCGATTGCCTCCGGCACCAGCGTGAGCAACGCCACGTAAGCGACCCCAGACTAAAATATCTCCATCTGCGATTACAATACCACCGGGATTTAAATCTCCTAAGAGAATTATTGTACCAGGATGACGTATTTCTACTCCAGAACGTACAGTCATTTCCAGATAGAGGGAATCTGCTAGGGGTATAGCCGCAGCTTTGGGTTCAGATGTCAAGGAAGTTACTGGCTGTAGTTGTTCTACAGAATAGCCGGCTGTTACCGCAGCGATCGCAGTTTGACGACGACTAGTCGAAACAGATGTTAGCTGGAGTTGTAAGTCATTTAAAGTTTCAGCAAGTTCTTGCAGTTGCCTAGCATCCACCAAGCGATCATACGCCATCAGATGCACTATAGTGTTAGGCATTCGTAAGCGATCGCTTGCATTCAAGCGGTGCTTCATCTGTTGCCAAATATCAGACCAACTTAATTCTGAGGCAGATACTTGAGATTCTGTTGGTAAAATTAATAACAGTCGTCCCTCCTCACTTTTCAACTGGACTTGAATATTGTGATTTACCTGATGCTGAAGTAATGATGATTCGGTGGGATTGGAATCAGTCAGGATAAAATTTGATGCTGAATCAGAAAAAGCAGGATTGGAATCTAAATCCGGGTTAGTAGGATTTGACTCAACATCGCCAGGTGTAGAGTTTGATTTTAAATAAAGGAGAACAGATTTTAGCTCAGCATCTGGAAGGATAGAATCTGACTCTACATCAGCAACGCCAGAAACAGTAGAATTTACCTCTATATCAGAAAGAGTAGATATTGATTCTGCATTAGGGAATGCAGAACTGGACTCTAAATTGGGTATAGCAGAATCAGAAGTCATGCAGCACCAGCCAAAAGACGCAAATACACTGAGCAATTACCAATATTTAGATTAGTTGCAGAATGCAACTACATCCTCACCCCAGAAAGTGATCAGTAGTTTAAGTTTAATAATGATCATCATCTTCACTTTTAACTCAAGACTCCTGACTCAGGACTGTTTGAGTCAACCTTTGATAAATTGTCCCCAACGCATCAGCATCACCAACATTACCCGGAAACAGCACCACGGGCAAATTAGGAAACTGGGAATGATCAGATGGCGTCAGCACCATAGAACAACCAGCTAATATTTGACCGAGTAAGCGTGCGGAAGTTAAGGCAAGACCATTACTCAAGACATCATTTGAAGTAATGCCACCTTTGCTGATTAAGAATCCTATATCAGATGGTAAGCCGCGCACAATATCCATCAATAAACCTGAAACCTTTGCCCCAAAATCTAATCGTGTTTTGACATCTTTGAAAGACAATTCTTGGCGGCTAGTATAAATTACTGGTGTTTTGCCAGCAGCGTGTACCACCCTTGTGCTTTCCAGGATCTCGGTTAGCAGTGTAGCAGATTGATTTGTCCCATCATCAAGTAATCGTGCTACATTCACTTCGATTCCCACGATTCCCTCGACTTGCAACAGTGCCGCTAACTGCTGAGTTGTTTTTTTCACATGGGAACCAACTATGATTGCACCTGGTTTGCCTTGTCGTACATACTGTGCCATATTTTCGGCAGCAATAGGCTGAGGAGGTAAGGCTGCTAAAGCTGTTAAGATACTGGCAGCACTGCGAAACAGAAAGCGTTTACCTTGGCTTGCCGCAGCTAGTACGTCAACGGCAAAGCGATTAAGATCACTTTGAGTTTCACCATCTACAACAGCGCACTTATTATCAGTAAGTTTCAGCAAGCGTTCCAGGCTACCAGCGCGAATGTCGGCCAGTAGAAACCTTTCTACAGCCTCTGCGCTAATTTGTCCTTGAGTCTTTTCCTCTACGTACTTAGGCAAATAACTGTGGTGGTAGCCAAAGACCGAATCACGGGCGAACTCAGTTTCATGCACTGGTGTTGGTACACCATCAATAATCAAATAATGTATGCTGTCACGGGTGATACGCCCACCCTCTGTTTGAGAGGCTCCGCCAACAAAAAATGCTGGAACGAGAAAATGAGCATCAAATGGCCCAAGTTCTTGGGCGATCGCATCTGTTTCGATAGGGTAATGTCCCCGCAAAGTAGAATCAGAACGGCTGACAATCAGAAAATCGTCGATTCCTTCAGTGCTTAAGGCGATTTTCAGGTTCTGGCAAACTTCTTTGGTAACAGATGCGGCTGACTCTGGAGGTAAAGATCTAGTATTAGTCAGCACAAAGAAGATTGGTGAGTCATCGCGTAAACCGATGCGTAAAGTATCTACATCCCACCGCATTAGCAGTAAGCAGCTGTGGACTGTTTGAGAACCAGTAGGGTCATCATCCAAAACAATTATTTTTGGTTTGTTGCTCATTGTTGCTCATTTAAGCCAATGGGGCGACTGTTTTTTGTGAAAGTTGAGCCACTGCGTTGGACAAAGAGAAGTCTGAGCGGAGGAAGCCTCCGATCTGAACTTCGGCGTCCAATTATAACTTCGGGTTTACCTCTTAGCATTCTTGCAGGGTAGCAAGTAGTGTCTGATTGGAGAAATTTCCACTTAGACCTTCTGCAATTTTCTAATCTCTGTTTGCACATCGAGGGCAATTTGCAACGATTGATTTAGCAGTTGAGCGTATTCGCCTGCCTGACTACTAACTTCTAGGGCTTGCAAACTGGCTAAATTATTGACAAATAACTCTTGATTATTAGCAAGCAATTTTTTATTATCTCGCAAAATTCGTTCTGTTTTCAGCCCCCGTACTAAATCTTCTCTAATAAGTTGTAAGGCGGCGGTCACTTTGTTTCGGTCATTTATATTGCTTTGAGAGTTTCCTGATGCTGCCAATTGATCGTTAATATCTATGGCTTCAATCACAGTATGATATTTATCAACTTCATCTAAAAGTATTGTTAGTGCTTCAGGACAGGTCAACTGCCGCCAAAGCGATCGCCCAACTAATATTGGGATTGGCACTAAAATTAGTAAGAGAATTCCTAGTCGAATTGAAGAACCAATTGTTGGCAAAATAATAAATGCATAAACAAAGCCAACAATTATTGGGGTTAGCGCCAACGTCACCAGAGCTTCACTAAGCAAAAACCCTAATCGCTTCTTACTATCTCGCAGAACAGAAGGTCGAAAAACGTCTTCTGGATCGAACCCAGTCAAACGTCTTAGTTCTCCCTTACTAATTTCCAAGCCTATTAAGTCCGGCTGCACGGTTGCATACTCCTATGGAAGCCCAAGTTGCGTATTCATTTTAATCGGGTTAAGCAATTCCAGAAAGAGCACAGAGCGATCGCCAAACAAAAAGAGGCAGATAATTGATCTACCTCGTAAATTAAAGAGTATAGAAACAATCAAGGATAAAGGCCCCTATCAGTCAGCGCCTGCGCTACACGACCTACACCCAAGGTATAAGCTGCCAACCGTAGAGGAACTTGGCGCACCTCTGATTGTTGAACTACTCGGCGGTAAGCTTTTACCATCAAATGTTCCATTTCGCTGTTGACGCGTTCTTCATCCCAAAATAGGTAAGAAAGACCCTGCACCCATTCTAGATAACTCACCACCACACCACCAGCATTGGCCAAGATATCAGGTAATACAGTCACACCCCGCGCCGTTAGTAACTGGTTAGCTTCCAGAGTAACTGGGCCATTAGCTGCTTCTGCGATGATCTGCGCTTGTACCTGATTCACATTTTCTCCTGTAATCTGGTTTTCCAAAGCTGCTGGTATTAAAACATCGCAAGGTAAAGTTAGTAAATCTGCATTACTAATTGATACCGCTTGGGGAAAGCCTACAACACTTTTGCGGTTTTCAGCAGCGTAAGCTTTCAATGCTGGAATATCAAGACCGTCTTGGCAAAAGACACCACCTGCACCCGTCGAGACAGCGATAATTTTTGCTCCAGCTTGGTATAGCAATTCTGCTGCGGCACTACCGACATTACCAAAACCCTGAATAGCCACTCGCACTCCCACCAAGGAGCTTCCTCGATCTGCCAGTGCCTCACGTATAATAATCATCACACCGCGTCCAGTTGCCATTTCCCGTCCCCGCGAACCACCGATAGAAAGTGGCTTCCCAGTCACAACCCCTGGCACGGCATGACCAACATTTACTGAGTAAGTATCCATCATCCAAGCCATCTCACGGGCAGAAGTGCCCATGTCTGGTGCGGGAATATCTACTGAAGGGCCAATATCTTTAATTAATTCACTGATATAACGACGACTGATCCGCTCTAATTCGCCGACGCTGTAGCTTTTCGGATCTATGGAAATACCTCCCTTAGCGCCACCGTAAGGAATACCTAACAGGGAGCATTTCCAAGTCATCAACATTGCTAGGGCTGACACTTCCCGCAGGGTTACAGCGGGGTGGTAACGAATCCCTCCTTTGTAGGGGCCTAAAACATCGGCGTGCTGCACTCGGTGTCCAGCGAAAACCCGTACTTCACCATTATCTAGTTTTACAGGAATGGAAACTGTAACGACTTTGCGCGGGTGGCTGAGGATTTCCACCAACCCTTGATCTAATCTTAATTCCTTGGCTGCCGCCTCTAGATAGCTACAGGCTTGATCAAATGGACAAATGTGTGCTGGAGAGGTGGCTTCCAGTGGCAACAAAGATGTTAGATTCATATAATTTTCTTCTAATCGCGCTTTTTCGCGAACCGGATATATATGACTATATGCCTAGCTTATCCTTTTTTTTGAAGAAAGGAATTTTTTGTAGTTCCTGTTACATTTTAATTTTCATTTTATGATATGTGTGATCAACACTGAAAAGACCCATCTGTGTTCATTGGCGATCGCTTCGCTAAGCAAGGGATCTAGTTAGGTACAAAAACTTCAGAAGTAAAGTTCCCATGTAAACCATAGGGAACATGATGTTTGAGATGCAGCCGTGCTATCGGGCTTTTGTGGAAATTACCAGCATCTAAAATCATCACATCTGAGCGGTGATGAGCAGCATCATAAACCAAAGCCAGCACCCAACCATCATCTTCTTTTTCAGAACCTGGGCGAGGGACAAAAATCGGCTCACCCATAAAACCACGAGGTGCAGCACTCCAAAGTTGTCTTTCTCCAGACTCTAAATCAATTTTTAGCAATGCTTGCAACGGAGCATTACCAGTCTCTGCATGAGTTGCGCCTATGTATAAGTATTGATAAGGACGACCCACATTAGCTGGATTAATACTAGGAAACTCA
Organism: aff. Roholtiella sp. LEGE 12411; assembly: GCF_015206995.1. Classification (GTDB taxonomy): domain Bacteria; phylum Cyanobacteriota; class Cyanobacteriia; order Cyanobacteriales; family Nostocaceae; genus Komarekiella. The sequence goes on from NZ_JADEXR010000058.1 coordinate 28,286, forward strand.
CAACAGCGACTTTCAATCAACTTCTGTTGCACCGTGCCATCTTTGAGATTGAGACAAAACCGCCAAAGTTTTCCAGGGGACTGTGCCTCAAAATCGACTCTCCGAAAATCGCTTTCGGGTTCTACTTCTGGTAAGGATTCGTAGCAAATGGAGTCAATTAAGACTTCATCCCCCATCTCAAAAGCATTAACGTGATGGAAAACGAAACCAGACTGAGTTTCTAAAATTTTTACCTCACTTTGCCCTTTTTTGGGAGTGCGAGGAATAACTATAATGCGAGTTGGTTGGTTGGGCTCAAACTTGATACATTGCCCTGCTGCTCGTATTCCCAAAGCCAGAGGTATAGGGTTAAAGGTGACAGGATTTTGAAAGAAGATGCAGTAATTGGGAGTAATGACAAAATCGTGAATAAAACAAAAACCCGGAACACTATGAGCGTGCTTCTTAATAATTTCACCCGCTGGATTTAACTCGAAAATAGTAATTGTTGTGGATAGTCCAGGCTTAATAGAGAAATTTACCAGGCAAGGTGCATTCCTATCTTGTTCGCAACTGGGATCTAAGCGCGGATGAGCGCTAAAAGCTTCACTTGTTGACAAAACATTATTGAAATATTCTCTACCCAAAGTTTCCAGAGTGTAAGGGTTGAGATGATGTGGTTCAGCAGCTTCCCATAGTGCCAAAAGTTTCCCACCCCAATAGATAACGTTGGTATTAGCAATATTTTTGATTTTGAAGTCGAAGATATTAGCTAGCCAACCACCAGGTTTTTGTGTACCAAAGACACCGCGATAGAGAATTTTTCCAGCTTCTTTCTCTGCTAAATAGCCTTCAGTGCGGACAAAACGGTTGCGGAAATGAGCGCGACTATTGGTAAAGGTAATGCGGCTAATCATGCCATCACCATCAAAAGGATGATGAATGCTTTGTCCGTTGATATCTAGCAAACCGGGGCCATTTCTAAACAACGTACCTTGCAATTCTGGAGGAATTTGTCCTTCAATATCATCAATCCAATAATCAAACTCTTGATTTAGAGATTGATATCCTTTTTGCCAGTCGCTACGAGTGTAGGATTTTTCTGTAATTGAGCTTTGTTGAATTTTCAAATTCTGCATATACTTTGTTTTTGATTGTTACCCTGCGCCAACATTTTTAGGCAACAGAAGAATCTGTTTGCAGTGTTGTGTGAGAGTATTTAATGAACTACTCAACTGCTTTTAAATCTGGTTATTTTACCATCAATCAAATCAGGCAAAAACGCTGATTAACCATTTTTGACTGAGGCAGGTTGCAAAGTCAGTGTTTCAGTTTGCTCCTCAGCAGCAGGTAGCCAATTGAGGAATGGTAGGGGTAACAGGGTACTGAAGTTAGTAATCACCACCAACAGCCAAAGCGACTCAAAGTTAGTTGAAGTGATTCCTAGCCAATTCATGATTAATGCCCCAGATGCATGGGAAACCAGTCCTGCTGAATTAAATATCGACATTAACAAAGCAAATAATGTCGCTTCCACGCCAAGGGGACAAAGCCTCGCTGCTAAAACCATCACTGGCATAAAGGCGATTTTCCCCATCACGGAAAGAATAAGACTATCACCCAAACTAAACCAGTGGTCATCTATACCTAGAAGCCGATTTGTGTGAGTCACTAATATCAGCGTCGTCATTCCCAAAGTGGCTGAAAGAAAGGTACTCCAACCAAAAATCACGCGAAAAGGAATGCTTTTAAGAAAACGTTGAAAAATCCAAACCCCAACTAAAGACGCAACACTTGTCAATAAATGCACTCGCCCCAAAAATTCTGGTTTAAAGTGTAGTTCGTTGGTGGAGAAGAAGAAAAAGGCTGAGTCAGCACTTGGGGTGGCTTGCCAAATAAAAATAAACGCTGTTGGTAGCCAAATTGCTTTTTGAGTAAAGGCTTCGCGTAGTTGCCTTACTTGATGCTTAATTGTTAGAAAGTTTTCGTGATTACTCTGTTTGGCATCTTTGCTAATGGGAGTCTCGGCAATTAACCAAGCTACAACTGAGAGCAGAAGAGGGAACAAAGCGGTAATCCAAAAGACAGTGTAGGTAGTGAAATGCTCTAAGAGCATACCGCTAAAGTAAGCTGTTATCAAACCTCCAACTGCGGAAGCGCCCCAGCACAGGGATTGTAGAGAACCTGCATCCGCTTGAGATTCAGATCTTGCTCGTTCGACAACCAGCGAGTCAACTATCACGTCACTAACAGCAACAGAGAGAGAACTCAGGAAGATCGCCACTGTCGCCGCCCAGCTTGTATGAACTATTGTCGCGAGGCTCACCCAAGCAGCAGCTCCCAATATTCCGGATAAAACCAAGTAAGGACGCCTACGATAGCCAAATATAGGAAAGCCATCGGAGACAAAACCAAACACAGGCTTGATCATCCAAGGTAGGGCGACAATTCCCAATAATACTGACATCTGAGGCGGACTTAGCAGCAGTTCATCTTTGAGGAAAAAACTCACGGCTAGACGCGCCAGCCCTAAAATTCCTTGGACAAAGTAGACAGTAAGAATTGCAATTAACTCGGCATTGGGTTCATGACCCAAGAAAATTTTTTCTTTTACTGAGTCTTTGACCTTGGACAAGCCAGAGGAGTGAATCAGCATTTGATGAATATTCTTGAAGTTTTATCCATTTTTATATCATATCGATTTCTCAAAGTGTGGGTTGCTAGCAGACTGAATATATCCCTGGCAAAATAGATTATTTAACCTAAATGAACAAAATCTTCCCAAAAGCTGGCTTAGATTTTCCACTCAGCATCCAGATCTGAGTTATGTAACGCTATTACCGCATTCTGTCCACCAAAGCCAAAGCTGAAACATAATACACGCTGAATTTTACTTAGACGTGCCTCTTTTACTAGGTTTAAATCAAACTCTGATTCTTGCAATCCTACACAAGGCGGTAGAATTTGATGCTTCAACGCCATGAGAGAAAAAGCTACTCCCAAAGCTCCTGATGCGCCTAGGGTATGACCTGAGCTTCCTTTTGTGGAACTAACTGCCACTCTTTGAGAAAACAAATACTGGATCACTTTGCTCTCTATGTAGTCATTTAGCTGCGTAGCTGTACCATGAGCATGAATGTAATCAATGTCGGTTGGTGTCAAGCCGCTACGTTTTAGACATTGCTTGATAGATGCGATCGCACTTTTACCCTCAGGTTCTGGTGAATTAGCGTGATACGCATCGTTTGTTAAGCCAAAACCAACAATTTCACCATACACTCTTGCCTGACGCTGTTTTGCTAACTCTGCTGATTCTAGGACAAACACAGCTCCACCTTCACCTAAAACTAAACCTTCCCGGTGCAAATCAAAGGGATAAGCCCCAGTTTTCGCTAAAGCACCCATTTGCTGAAACCCTGCTAAAGATAGGGGTGTAATCGGTGCTTCCACTGCCCCAGCGAGTGCCTGTTGACATTGCCCAGTTTGTATAAGTAAAGCTGCTTGAGCGATCGCCCAAATACCAGTAGCACAAGCTGCCATTGGTGCTAAAACTATCCCAGATGCTCCAATTTGTCGCGCAGATGCGATCGCATTCATCTGAGGTAAGGTGTCTAACCAATTTTCTAAACACACTCCCTGGTTACAAGAGGAGGGGGGGAAAGCAAGAGGGGGGGACAAGATGAATTGTTCACTTATTTTCCTGATTCCTTCACTCCTCCACTCCCCCATTCCTCCACTCCTTTGCTCTATTTGCTGTCGCGCTAGCAACTCCCAAGATGATTGATGAGAGCGACTTGATCCGATGACTACAGCACAATCAGGTAAAGGTGGAACCAACCGAGCATCTTGCAAAGCAGATGCAACAACCATCTGAGTCAATATTTTCAATTGGGCTGGTTGTTGACCAATCAACCCTAAAGGAAGCGGTTCGAGTTCTGGAAATGGTTGATGCAACCGAATTCCAGATTTACTTGCTAGCAATTTTTGCCAGCTATCATCTAAACTTCCACCCAAGGCAGAAACTAGACCTATGCCAGTGACAACAACCTTTACCAATTTGTAAATTAGAAATAGGAGAAAAGAGCTAGGATTGACATACTCACCTGCCTGAAGGCGAGGTGATTCTTGACGCTTCGTTGACAGATGCTACCGGAGTAGTCTTATCCCGTCTCTGCGTCCGTTTAGAGTCGTGGCAATGCCCTATCCCGACTTTGTTT
>NZ_JADEXR010000314.1 GCF_015206995.1 aff. Roholtiella sp. LEGE 12411
GGTTCTTCAGTACTTGTTATGCCAAATTATTAGCAATTCAATGTAATAATATGTTGAAAAATATCTCCATTAATAGCTAAAGCTATTAATGGAGATGACATACAAGGCATTTTTATTGTTTGCTGTAAATATAACAAACATTTTTTTGGTGCATTTACGTCATGGTCAACAAGAAAGATATTAAAATTTTAACAGAAATTCTGGGTTTGGATGATGTAAAAATTGTATCACATCGACTTCATAATGGGATTGGAATTATTTTACAAACTGAATCAAAAAAATCATATAGCATTTGTCCGAATTGCGGTGCTACAAGCCACAAATTACATCAGAACCATCGACATATTGTTAAAGACTTACCCTTTGGAGAAAAGCCAGTATTTTTAGAAATTAATAGACGACAATTCAAATGCAAAAAATGTAGAAAACCATTTAGTGAAGACCTAGATTTTGTGAGGAAGAAAAGGACTTATACAGAACGACTTGCGCGTAAAACAATACAAGAAGTTTTAGAAAATGACATTCACAGTATAGCTTCAAAAGGGATAGTGACAACAGAAGAGATAGAACGTATGTTAAAAGACGCATCCAAACAATTATCAGATTCAAAACCTTCAAACCTAAAAAGACTTGGAATTGATGAAATAGCTCTGATAAAAGGAAAAGGTAACTACTGTGCAGTACTAGTTGATTTAGATACATCGAAACTAATTGCTATTTTAGGCGATCGCACACAAACGATAATAAAGGAAAGCCTTTTAGAATGGGGAGTTGAGGTTTTAGAGCAAATAGAAGAAGTCAGTATAGATTTATGGGTTGGGTATAAAAACTTAGTCACGGAATTAATGCCAAATGCTCAAGTAGTAGCAGACAGATTCCATGTAATGACACAGATCAATAAAGAATTAGATACCCAAAGAAAAAGAGAAAAACGAAATGTAGAAGAGTTAATAAACAAAACAAAATTAGCCTCACAAAAAGCTGAATATGAACAAATACTAGAAGGATTAAAAAATAGTAAATACTCATTACTTAAGAATGAAGATAACTTAACCGAGGAGCAAGTGAAGAAACTTACTCAAGTCAAGAATGTATCTCCTCTTCTGAAAGTAATGCATGACCTAAAAGAAAAGATTAGAAAAGTTTTTAATAAGACTAATAATTGGTATACGGGAGTCTTTAAACTAGGGATGTGGTTGTCGAGAGCTAAAATATATTTTCCAAATAGCAACAATACTATTATTCGTTGGTTTGATGAAATTATTGCTTACTTTGACAATGGGACAACGAGTGGTACTGTGGAAGGAATTAATAACAAACTTAAGCTAATTAAGCGTTCTGGTTATGGGTTTAGAAATTTTGAAAATTTCAGAGTTAGATGTCTATTAAATTGGCAATTTAATTATTAGTTTAGCATAACAAGTACTGAAGAACCAT
>NZ_JADEXR010000315.1 GCF_015206995.1 aff. Roholtiella sp. LEGE 12411
TTCTGAGCAGCAAGTAGACAAAGGAGCACTCAAAAAGCAAATAGAACGACTACGGGGCGCTGGATGCACCAGGATTTACTGGGACATCCAAAGCCGGACAACGGAGACGCGGGACGGTTTAGAACGAATGATTGGCGACTTGGCTACCTTAAAAAAAGGGGAAGTCGCTTCTATCAAATTTACACGCATTGACCGTATCGGGTCTTCTTCTCGATTGTTTTACTCTCTACTAGAAATTTTACGGGCTAAGGGCATCAAGCTACACGCTCTTGACCAAGCAATCGACCCAGATACTTTGGGAGGAGAACTAACAATTGATATGCTCCTGGCGGCTGCTAAATTTGAAGTGCGGATGGTAACAGAACGGTTAAAGAGCGATCGCCGTCACAGACGCAACCAAGGAAAAAGCCACAGAATTGCCCCATTTGGGTATCAAGTAGATGGGGATAAATACGTCCGCGATAGCACACCATGCATTTGCTTGATTGATGGACAAAAAGAATTCACTGTCTTTCAACTGGCCCGTTATCTATTTGATATATTTTTCAGGATGGGAAGCGTTGCAGGTGCTTGCCGAAAGTTTCATGAAGAATTTGGTATTTCGGTAGTAAAAGCTGGAAGGTGGAAGAAGCAAAGCGCTGGTTCTCGCTTGATTACAGACGAAGATTTGTCTCAAGTAATTTTTACGCCACAAAACAATAATTCTCCCCTGAGATACCCGTACACAGGATTACAGTTCTCACTAGTAGGGATACGAAATTTATTCACCAATCCGATTTATGCAGGTGGTACTTTATACGATTCTTATCATGAGGCAAAAAAGCAACGCTCACGCAACCGAAAGCACTTTGATGAGTGGGAAGTAATATGGAACACCCACGACAATGAAGCAATTATCACTTTTCAAGAGCATGAGCGCGTCAAAGAAATGATTCGCGGTAATCGCAATAATAAGTGGGCGACAAATACAGATAAAGATATTAACCCATTTTCTAGATTAGTTAATTGCAATAATTGTGGTGCTTCGATGACTCGACATTGCAAGCGAGTTACTAAAAAATATGGCACTATTTATTACTACCAGTGTCGGCGCTGGCGAGCTGGTGGATGTGAAAATAATAAAATGATTTCTTCGGTAAAGCTTGAAGAGCAGGTAATTAAATTTCTAGTCAGGGAAGCTGAGAAGTTAGCTTCCAAAATTGAAATTGATGATACACCGATTGTGGAATCACCGGAATTGACTGCTCTGCGCTGGTCACTATCAAGCTTGGAAAAAATGCCTTTTAATTCTGCTATTGAAAACGCAAAAGAAGAAATAAGAGGGCAGATAAATGCATTTGTAATTAAGAGCGAGCGCTCTAACCCAGTATCAGCAGATTGGATAATTGTTGGGTTTTCCGATCCGGGATACTGGATTAC
>NZ_JADEXR010000316.1 GCF_015206995.1 aff. Roholtiella sp. LEGE 12411
CCCATGCCCCATGCCCCATGCCCCATTATTTAATGTAAATTATTATTTAGCTTCTCCGATTGAATATCGGAAAAGTTTACTTTTTTTGTGCAAGAAGCTGTAAATCAATATAGGCCCTAGCGTAGAAGCGATATATCCAAAAGTAAATTGTACTAATGGGTCAGTTATGCCAACTTTTACCAAAATGGTTCTAGTGGTCGAGCCAACAAGTATGTGAAGTAAATAGATGGTCATACTAAGCAGACCGAAGTAGACAAAAATGTCTGCAATCGATTGTGAAAATCGATTCAACCACTGAAACATAGGAAATGGTTGATTCCAAGTAGCAAGTATATACATAAACGCAAAACCTATAATGCCATTCATAAATTTTGCAACTAAGCCATAGTCTTTACCTAGTAAATAGTTAATGCTGAGCATCAAAGCAGTACAAATTAACAAGAGTAAGAAAATTAAAGTAGATGGCATTTTCTCTAGTCTTAAACGAATATTGGCTATATATGGAGCAATAGCAATTCCCAAAGCATAGAAAATATTAAAAAAGCAAATATCTACTAATGGTTCCTTAAGATTAAAGGAAAGTGCAAACAAGGCGATTTAAATTATATAATATATGGTTTTTGAACTAAGCTTTTTAATTAGAAAAAAAGATAAAACTGTTGCCAATAATAATGCATGGAAAAACCAGAAAATAAAGTTAGGATAAATAACTGATTGAATCAGTCCAGTGAGTGAGAACTTGATGCTACCAGAGAAAGTGCGGAAAATATAGTAAATTGGTGCCCAACAGACTAAAGGAATAATTATCCTAATAAACTTAGAATTTATAAATTTTGTATAGCTATTATTGCTGCTGCTAAAAATACTAAAGGAAATGCCAGAAATAATAAAAAATATTGGCATGTGAAAAGTGTAAATAAAATTATATATCCACCCCATGTATGGTAGATCTTGATCGTATAATTGACGGATGCCAGAATCCCGATTTCCAATTACATGACCTAGAGCCACAAGAGCGATCGCAATCCCTCGAATAAAATATAAATCTTTAGATAGAGTTTCTTTGATATTAGAATTAGCTTCTTGATTGATGAATGAATACTTTTTCATATTTTTAGAGCCAATAGTTTTTAGATTCTTGAAATAGTAGAAAATTGATGATTTATCCTAAGTCTTAGAATATGTGTTTATACTTATATCTAAGAGGTTGTTTGAAAAATGTAATTTAAACCTCATCCATCTTGAGAACTGGAGTTTTGCCAGAAGAAATATTACTCTGAAGAAGTAAGTGTAGTAGAGAACAAAACGAGGATGCTTAAAGTAGAGTGCGCTCGTTGGAATCAAAGTAGCTCAATATTGAGACAAGAGGCGTTAAAAGCAAATCATGCTCGTACCCGCGAACGTTTGATGGCACT
>NZ_JADEXR010000317.1 GCF_015206995.1 aff. Roholtiella sp. LEGE 12411
GGTATAAGAGTCAAGGGTCAAGGGTCAAGGGTCAAGGGTCAAGGGTCAAGGGTCAAGGGTCAAGGGTCAAGGGTCAAGGGTCAAGGGTCAAGGGTCAAGGGTCAAGGGTCAAGGGTCAAGGGTCAAGATTTTATTTTTTGACTATTGAACGCCAGTTCAACGCCACTCCAACGCCACTCCCTTCAACGGGGGGAACCCGCCCACAGCGCTAGTTACCCTTGACTCCATCCCTGCATTTCTACTAATTCCATACACAAATTATTAATTTGCTCCAAATCGGGTTTAGAAGGTAGGGTAGATTGTTCGTAAACAATTTCCATTTCGGTAACTAAATCTTCTGCTATTTTCATCACCTGTTCATAAGAATATTCACCCTTCAGAATAGCTTTTAAATCTTCAACATCACCAGCTATTTTCCTATCTACAATCACTTCTTTTCGCCGCAATATTTCTACTCCACTGCGTAGCAATCTAATGCAGTGCAATCCATGTTTGAGGTCAAAACCTGACTTTCTTTCCATTTCTGCTCTAGCTGGATTTCTATTTTCCTGCCAAGATAAGTAAGCCTTCCACTCTCTTACAGCATTTTGATAGTTTTGACTTTTTTGAAGTAGGCGGATAAAATCTTTACGGCTATTTGTTAATTTCTGAGTATATTCCAAAGTTTGATCGGATAAAGTGTATTGTTTCAACATACCTTTAAAATCAATATCTGCCGTCAGCAGTTTGTATAATTCCTCAGCTTCTTCTAAAAACTCAATTCGTCCTCTAATTAAGTTATAAAGATACTCCAGAAAAGCGTTTAGCTCATCTTTACTAAGAGGTGCTTCGTCTTCTATAGCAAAATCAGATGGTATTGGTTTCTTTTGCGGCGGCTTTAACAACCACTTCCGATGAGTTTCCATCTTTTTGATTTGAGCAAAAGCGTAGCCAGTATAAGTATGCTTGACCTTTTTACTCAAAAATAGCTGTCTATATTTAATTAAATGCTGCCCTACTGGCGTTAATACAGGATAGTTGTTTAACCAAAGCAATTCTAAAACATTGGGATTCGCTCCCGATAATAACTGGAGAAGTTTTCTTAACTCATATATAACTGTGTCTTTATTACCATCGATGAAGGGAAACATTCCTGGTTCATCCCAACCAGTATCTTTTTGTTCTATGCGATCAAATCCCAAGTAGTACTTCTTAGGTGCGATAAACACTCCTCGATAATCCAAGTCTGAATCAGGACGATTTAAACCATAGCCGTGGCTACCTGCTAAACCAATTAAAATAGTTCTTTGCTCAACTTCTATTCTTTTCATATCAATCGATTAAAATATGGCTATCTTAACTTATAAGCTAAGCAGTATAGGGGATGGGGCATGGGGCATGGG
>NZ_JADEXR010000318.1 GCF_015206995.1 aff. Roholtiella sp. LEGE 12411
GTGAACTACCCCAACTTACCGAGTACGGTTGAAGTTGGGGCTTCTGTAATCATAGGGGAGTGCCACTACTATAGACTTTCGCCCAAGAGTAGGACTTACCTCCCCTCCTACAGCAGAGACGGCTGAACCTTCCGCCTTTATCATTCTGATACCCTCTGCTCTAATGTTCTGCGCGGCGTTCGCGTCCCGATCATGATGAGTATTGCAATGAGGGCAAGTCCATTCCCGGACATCCAATGGCATCTCACCTATTTGATACAAACATTTTTGACAGAGTTTTGAACTGGGGAACCATCTATCAATCTCAACGAACTTTCCACCTCTGCGCTCTAGCTTATAAGCTAAAAAGTTAGTGAATGTTCCCCACCCTACATCAGATATTGATTTCGCCAATTTATGATTACGATAGCGTAGCGTTAGCGAGTCTTCGAGCGTCACCATGCCCCTGACATTAAGATTCTCTACTATGACAGCTTGGCTATCGCTGACTAACTTGTAACTAAGTTTATGCAGAAAATCTTGCCTTGAGTTACTAACTCGTTCGTACACTTTGGCAACAACTTTTCTATATCTATTTCTTGACTTGCTCCCTTTTTGTTTACGTGCTAATTTTTTGTGTTTACGTTTGAGATTTTTCTCGTGTTTGGCAAGATGCTTGGGATTATCGTATTTGGAAACTTTTTCGCCGTCCGTGACGACAGCAAAGTGTTTCAAACCTAGATCAATTCCATATATCTTACCTTCTGAAATAATTGGGTTTTCACCCTCTAGCTCGGTCAGTATAGACGCAAGGTATTTACCAGATGACGTTTTGCTTACAGTAACAGTTTTGACTTTCCCCTCAAGAGGTCTGTGTATTTTGGCTTTGATTATCCCAATATTGCCAGGAAGTTTAACATTGCCATCTATAATCTTGACGTTTTGAGGATACTGGACAGACTGTTTTCCGTGCTTAGACTTGAATTTAGGAAATCCAGCACGTTTCTCAAAAAAGTTTTTGTACGCCGTAGTTAGATTGAGTGTTGTAGCCTGTAAAACTTGGCTATAACAATCAGATAACCACATTGTCTGTTCATTTTTTTTGAGTGCAGGAAGGAATGCGTTGAGTGCAGCACGGCCAAGCCCAAAACCTGTCTCCTTGTAAGTCTCAATAGATTTATTTAGAGCATAATTCCACCACCATCTAGCACACCCAAAAGTTTGAGCCAGTTGTGTTTGTTGCTCAAGTGACGGATATAAACGGACTTGTACAACCTTGTGTAACACTCAGCATCACCTCCTTGATGTGCTTACTCTACCATAAACATATATTGTGATAAAGCACTAAAATACAATAATTGGTGATTCCTCAAACACCC
>NZ_JADEXR010000059.1 GCF_015206995.1 aff. Roholtiella sp. LEGE 12411
ATTAACAATAAGTTGAAGCTGATTAAAAGGCTAGGTTATGGCTTTCGTAATTTCGCAAACTTTCGATTGCGCTGCCTATTATCTTGGCACTTTAGTGTTAAATCTCCATAAGGGGATCGGTAGAACCTTTTTTTGGTATTATTAGAATATGGAAGGAATAAATGATAAGTATAGTTAATCATTCCTGCTATTCGTACAACAACGCCAAAAATAGGGAGAAACTGATTATTTCAACTGTGCCCAAATCCCTTGACAGCGTTCCATAACTAGTCCCTGAAAAATTGATTGAGTTGATGGGTGAATGTCTATGTTGTACAAATAGAAAATACCTGTAGGACTTTTAAGGTTTAACTCTCTTCGGGTAAGACTTAATGCTTGTGCTCGATGGAGTTCCACGGCTTTAAGTAAACCTGGATAACTCAAATTACGTAAAGCTAATTGACCATTTTTAGTGACATATATAGCATCATTTTGAAAAAGATATTCTAAGCTTATAAGGCTAGCATATACATCGGTATCTTTTTCTATGCCTCCTAAACGGTGAGCATCTAAGCCAAAGCGAATGCAAAAATTGACAGCTACCAACTTCCCAGCTTCTTGGGCAGGTAAAATGCAAGCTGCAAACTCAAACCCTAGACTATCAGCTCGCCATTCCTCTACACCAGCATAGACATAGTTTTGGAAAAGGTTTTGCTTTACCTTGAAGTCAAATCCCAAACCACTCGCATGTCCTGCTTCATGAACTTGAGTGTCTACATGGCGATAGCGTTCACTATTGATTTCGTCTTCTAAAGGGCCTAATAGTAAATTAGCTGTTTCATATTCAAATACTTTTTGGATGCATTGGCGACTGGAACCTAAAAAACGTCGTCGCTGCTCACTTGAATTATTTAATGCTGGGCCACAAACACTGTTAGGAAAAGACCATCCATTCGGGACGATGAAGGCTTCACCAGTTTCACCACTGACATTACCGCAACTAGCAATTTCCGTAAAGGAAAGGTTTCTCAGAATTGGTTGACCAAGTGTTCCAAATTTTTCGCGACTCAGATTTTCTAATTGTTCAATAGATGCCTGAGAGTTCTCGTGTATTTTCCCGTAAATTGCGCTTAAAGTCACATTACATTGGAATTCTCGATTTATTTGGTAAGGTGCGATAATCAAGAAATAGCCGTTTTTGCCGAGAAAATCCATATTAATAAACCCTTCAGACAAGATGCTCCAGTCATTATTTTCCAAAGCATCTGCTGTGTTGAGTAGCCAAGCTGGAGGAAGTTCACAAGAGTTTGTTGCCTGTTGACGCAGTTTTTTGACAGCAACAGCAACTTCATTTTGCTCAATATATTGGACTATTTGTTTAGCTAATTCTTGTTTTTCCACAAAAAGAGATGTCATTTTTTTATACCTTATGAAACACAAGTTTGGATGTCAGTCATTATTAGCCCAAAGTACGAAGCTTGCGTTACTTCGTCATCTGTTTGGGGTTAAAAATTTTACTCATTTTTTAGGGTAAACGCACAGTTAAGGTTCTTTGTTGGGCTAAAGCACCAGAAGTTTTATCTAAAGAGCATGAGTAACCGCTAAACTCTCACCCATTTCAACACGTTGGGGTCTTTGTTGTAGCGGTAGGGAAAGCCATCCTTAGCAGTAATGGACTTACCAAGGCTTGCTTTGCTTCTAATGCTTGCAAGTGAATAGTCTGTTAATGTCTGCATTTCTTTATGAGAAAATCCTGCACTCGTACCTATTACTACCCCTATTTCTGGTTGAGTTGGAGATTGATGAGGAAAATCATCTATTGTGATTTGAATATTATCAGAAGGACTAGTGAAAATTTCTTTGGCTTTTTGCAGCCGATAATCCTTGACACGAAGAAGTTGCCAACTAGAATCTTGTGAAAGTTCTAAAACCCATTGATGATAATTAAATAGACTTTCTCGATGTCCAACACTGATAAATGTTGTTTTGGTTTCTTGTAACTGTTGATATAAATTTCCTTCATTTTTCAAATCTAAAGCACTGGTTGCTTCATCTAATATGGTGAACCTCGGATGAGTAACTAGTAGTCGTGCAAATGCAAGGCGTTGTTGTTCTCCCAGAGATAATATATTCTCCCAAGGAAGTTCTGTATCGAAGCCATCGACTCGACTTAGCAAGTTTTGCAGGTTAACTTGTTGCAGAACTTCTTTGAGTTCTTGATCGCTCATTTGACGAGTTGTCTGAGGATAGAGTAACTGTTCGCGCAAAGTTCCCAAAATGATATAAGGACGTTGGGGTAAGAATAAGACTTCTTCTAGGGGAGGTCGCACCAGACGACCAGTACCCGCATTCCACAAACCAGCGATCGCTCTCAGCAGAGAACTTTTACCTCGACCACTAGGCCCCACAATTAACAGACCTTCTCCAGGTTGAACAGAAAGTGATAAATCTTTGACAATCACTTGCTCATAGTTGGGCGTTTGTAAACTGACATGCTCAAAAGCAAAATGGTTTTCTTCTATTGTTTTAATAGTACTGACATTTTCAGGTTGTTTAGTCACTGCTTCTAAAGCATTGGAAAACTCAGATAAACGCTCAACGTAACTAGAAAATCGTCCAGAAGTCCCAAATTCATTTATTAATTGTCCCAGAGAAATAGCAAACATATTACAAGCTAAAGCGGCTTGTCCAAGTTGTCCAAAATCAATTTCACCTCCAATATATAAAGGTGCGAGTACTAAGAAAGGGAATACTTCAATAACAGCTTGATATCCTCTGCTAAAAATGTCCTGATTTCTCTCCAAATTAATCTTGCTTTGAATATTGTTCACAACCTGAGAGAATCGGCGCCCAATTATATTTAATTCTTGTTTTTCTCCATGAAAAAAAGCTATAGACTCAGCGTGATCCCGTACATGAGTCAAGGCATAAGTGTAATCACCTTTAGTTTCGATTTCATTTTGATTAATTGTAGTTAATTTTTGATTTAAGTAAACAGCAATTAAATTGCCTATAATTGTATAAATAAGCAAAATGATAGTAATTTGTTGAGAAATTGACCAGATAATTATTAAAAAAGTTACCATTTTCAGTATTGTCTCTAAAAAAGTAGCTGAAAAGCTCAGAGCACTATTGGTAACAGGTTCAATTTCTTTAGCTAAACGTTGATCTGGATTATCAACATCGGATCTAAAATTAATTTTATAATAAGCACGATTGCTCAAATATTTATCTAAAATGTGATTATTTAGCCATTTGTACCAATCAAGAGCAATTTGTTTTCTGACAAGTTTAGAAACTCCTAATAACAACGTTACTACGACAAGCCCAACAATATTGATTGATAAGGTGTTAAGGAACTGAGAATAATCTTTCTCTTGAATAAGAGTATCAACCAAATAACGGCTAACGAAACTATTAAAAGCAGTTACACCCACAAGGGCGATTATTAGTAATATCAGGAGAACCAGCATTCCCCATGCACGAATCACGTCTGAGAATGCTCTTTCACCTGACTTTGTTGGATACCAGTAAGGGCCTGCGATCGCTTTGACATCTTCCCAAAATTGGGTAATACCTGAAAAAGCATTTGTTATGGGTTGGGCTTGAACAACTTGGGTTGGCATATTTGAAAAATAAAATAATTAGTGTTGTGATTACAGAAGCGTTACACCGCCATCCACAGGCAAAATAGCCCCTGTAATATAAGAATTCGCGATCAAACTTAATACTGCTTGCGCCTGTTCTTCTGGTTTACCAAGATGCTGGACAGGTAAGGCTGCTTCAGCCCACTTTGTTAGATCTGAGCGTTCCGACTCACTTTGACTGCTCCAAATACTTGTATCTTCTATCAATCCGGGGGCAATTACGTTGACTCGAATCGGTGCAATTTCTAACGCCAGCGATCGCCCAAACACTGAAACTGCACCATTTGCGGCTGCGATCGCCGAAATCCCCCCCAATTTGGAAGATTTGAAGATACTGACACTGGATGTGAGGGTAATAGAGCCGTCAGTCGCGATATTTTTCAGGGATGCACGCACAGCAAAGAACGTTCTCCAGAATTTCTCCATTGCACCTTGAGCGGTTTGTGTGGTCATCTCTGCTAAAAGCGATCGCGGCATATTTCTGTCTCCCATAGCCGTTACAATTAAATGATCGAAGTTTCCGATCTGCTCAAAAAAAGCATTGACTGAATTCTCATTCGACACATCAACAGTTTTGACCTCAATCTCTCCGGAAATCAACGCGATCGCTTGATTTAATTTTTCTTGAGATGAGTGGGAAAGTACAACTTTTGCCCCCACTTCTACCATTTTTTGGGCGATCGCCAGATCAAGCCCTGAGCTTGTACCAATAATCACCACTTTTTTGCCTGATAGCGACTGAAACATTATTTGGCCTTATAAAGTAAAAACTGTGTAATTTATTACAGAGTGCCGACTATCTCAACTGTGATCTATCACAGTTACTTTACTGGTTTCTTTGCTGAAACCAACAAATAATCTATAGATGAAGAATCTAGCAAGGCATTGATGGCAAGCACATTTGTCTGATAGGTTGATTCATCTATCTTTGCTGTTTTAAATTCCTCTTCAATCCAAGATTTTAGATCTCGGTAGTGTGTTTTCCAGCACTCATTTGTCGCTTCCACAATTTCTATCTGCTGGAATCCTACATGTTGGTAAAGATTTTTATACTCCTCAATATCTTTGACAATATTTTCAGGGACAATCAAATCACCGAAATACTTTGTAGTTTCAAAGATCAGATCACAGAGGATAAAATTGCCTCCTGGCTTCAATACCCGCGCAGCCTCTTTCAGAAACTTCTCCCTTGTATCAAAATAGAAAGCTGCCTCAACACAGATGATGTTATCAAACAAATCATCCTCAAATTCCATCTGCACAGCATCCATGCAAATGAACTTGCAGCTTGGTGCGTTAACTGTACTTCTTTCGATTTGTTTGGCGGAAATATTAATGCCTACAACGTCGGCAGGCGAGTAATATTTGAGGAGATGACTAGTAGTTGCTCCCAAACCGCAGCCAACATCGAGGATAGTTCCCTGCTTTTCGGGAAGAAATGCTAAAAGCTTTTCCATGAGGTTAAAACAAGCTTCCTGCTGATTCTGAGTATCTGAGCGCCAATAGCCTACATTGAAAAACTCTTTTTGTCCGTAGTACTCTCTAGTCGATGGATTTAGAATTAAACTGTCAATTATTTTGATAAATTCGTTTTGATCCATTTCTCTTCTCACGTTTTCATATTGGTTTTTATTAGATATTTCCAGAAATTAAATATGCCTTATCCAGAAACATAGCTACCTCTCTAGATTATTTTGCGTGCTGGATGCAAGCTTTCAACTCTTCGGCTAAAACCTGGATGTGAGGTTCAGCCATAATAGTAATATGATTGCCTAGTACAAAATGGATATCTGCCGGTTCGCAAGAAAACTCGCTCCAGCCCAAGGCTGCATCCTGTGAAATCTGAGAATATAACTCATCATCAGGATTTTCCGGAAGATCCTCTTTGGCGCGTAAAATCGTAATTTTACCCGGATAAATCTGTTTTGGTACATAATCAACTAGACATAAACAACTAGTTTTATAAGCTTGTACGATATTTTTAAGCTGCATAGTTTTAGCATTAGGAGGCAACATATTAGCCATTTTGAAATAATGTAAAACGTATTTTAGTTGCTCCTCCACAGCTAAAGTTTTGAGAGTATTGTAGGAAATATCGACGTTTTTTTCTAAATAAACCTCTATTCCTTTACTCACCTCAGCTAGCCACCTTGCATGATCCCAATTAATATAATCAATAAGCATTTGCTTATCCTTATAAGTCGGTGCTGAAGAATCAATTATTGCCAGCAATGCAACCACCTGTCCCTGAGCAACCAACTGTTGGGCCATTTCAAAAGCTACGTTCCCGCCATAAGAATGCCCTCCCAAAAAGTATGGGCCCTGCGGCTGAAAAGCTTGTATTGCTTCAACGTAAATACTAGCCATATCCTCAATACGAGTGACTGACTCTAAGTCCCGATACAGATCATTTTGAAAACTGTATAACGGTTGATCCTCTCCTAAATAACGTCCTAAATGATAGAAGTAAAAAGGTCTGCCACCAGCTCCTGGAACGCAGAAGAAAGGTAAGTTGGAGCCATTTGGTTGAATTGCTACCAAACAAGACGAACCAGAGTAATCCGAGTCTTTTTGTACAATTGTTGCCAACTGTTCAATAGTTGGGTTTTGGAAGAGGTTTACTATTGGAATATCTTTACCAAACTGCTGTTTAATTTCAGCCATTAAGTAGGGAGCTAAAAGGGAATGACCACCAAGGTCAAAAAAGTTATCTTGTACTCCCACTTTGTCAACCTTCAGAATCTTTGACCAGATTTGTACTAGTTGTAGTTCTAATTGGTTACGGGGTTGGACAAATTTATCTGAGTCATTGATGTTATCAGGTGCTTTCAAGGCGCGGCGGTCTACTTTACCGTTTTGTGTTAGTGGTAGGGACTCCAACATCACAAAAGCATTGGGTATCATGTATCCAGGTAGTTTATGGGAAAGGAACTGGCGCAGTTCAGCCGTTGTGGGTGTCACCTGTGGGTGCGGCACTATGTAGGCGACTAACCGTTTATCACCTGGGGTATCTTCGCGGGCTATCACGCAAGATACTTGGACATCGCCATATTGGCTCAGTACTGCTTCGATTTCTCCTAACTCAATGCGGAAGCCCCGAATTTTCACCTGATTGTCGATGCGTCCTATGTATTCGATGTTGCCATCTGGTAAGTAGCGTGCTAAGTCTCCGGTTTTATATAATTTTGAATTATCAAAGGGATTGGGGATGAATTTGTCTTGTGTTAACTCCGGTCGGTTGAGATAGCCTCGTGCCAATCCCGCACCACCGATGTGCAATTCTCCTGGCACACCCACGGGTACTGGTTGCAGATACTCGTCTAAGATGTAAACTTGCGTGTTAGCGATCGCTCGTCCAATGGGGATTGACTCTATAGTTGCGTTAATCTGTCTAGGGATCGGGTAACAACAAGTAAAAGTTGTACTTTCTGTTGGCCCATAGCCATTAATGATTTGTGTAGATGGCAGATTTTCAGAAGCTCTTTGAACGTGAGCAACCGAAAGTGCTTCCCCACCAATTAGTAGCTGTTCAATTCCTGCCAAGGCTTGGGGGTCATCATCAATTATGGAGTTAAATAAAGCAGCCGTCAGCCATAAAATAGTAATGCCATGTTTGTCAATTTCAGTCTTCAGACTTTTAGCAGTAGGGATATTTTCTGAAAAAAGAACGCATCTAGCACCGTGCAGCAAAGCTCCCCAAATCTCGAATGTGGAAGCATCAAAAGAAATTGGGGCTATCTGAAGAAATCTTTGGTTGGCATCGAGATGAACGTAATTTACTCCAAATAAAAGACGATTAATGCCACGGTGAACAACTTCAACTCCTTTGGGCTGACCTGTTGAACCAGAGGTATAAATCACATAAGCCAAGTTACTAGCTTGCACAAGTGCGATGGGCGTAGCCCCGCCAGAGGCGATACCTACGGTAAGCTGTGCGATCGCATTATCTTGACTACACTGAGCAATCAAGTGCCATTCTGTATCCAAACAAACAAGCTGTGCCGTATGCTCAGGTAGGCTGTTAACGAGTCCCTGCTTGGTGAGCAACACGGAAACTTGAGCATCTTCTAGCATAAAGCGCAAACGCTCTTGAGGATACTCTGGGTCGAGAGGGACATAAGCCCCGCCCGCCTTGAGAATTCCCAATAATCCTACAATCATTTCTAAGGATCGCTCTACACAAATTCCCACCAGCACATCTGCTCCCACTCCCAATGAGCGCAAGTGGTGCGCCAATTGGTTAGCTTTGGCATTCAACTCACCATAAGTCAGTTGTTGATTTTCATACACCACCGCCACTGCATCCGGTGTACGCTTTACCTGCTCCTCAAATAACTGATGAATACATTTATCTTGAGGATAGTCTGTTTGAGTATCGTTCCACTCCACCAACAATTGATGACGCTCTGCTGAATTCAACAGCGATAATTCCGAAATTCGGGCTTTTGGATTGGCAACAATTGCTTTGAGTAAAGTTTGAAAATGTTCACCTATGACAATAATTGTGGCTGCATCAAATAAATCAGTGTTATAAGACCAAACGCCCTCCAGACCGTCAGGAATTTCCCAGTAGTTCACTTCCAGTTCAAACCTGACTTTGACATCAAGTGACAAGGGGATATTCTGAATACTTAAACCTGGCAAATCGGCAGAAGACTGGGGGGCATTCTGGAGGGAAAACATCACCTGTACCAGAGGATTACGACTTAAATCTCGGTCTGGCTGTAACTTTTCCACCAACATCTCAAAGGGCAAGTCCTGGTGGGAGTATGCTGACAACGTGGTTTGCCGCACTTGCGCTAAGAAGTCAGCAAAGCTGGGGTTTCCAGAGAGATTGCCCCTTAATGCTAGGGTATTCGCAAAAAATCCCATGAGTTGCTCGACGCTCTTGGTGTTGCGGTTAGCGATGGGGGAGCCAACAACAATATCTGACTGACCACTGTAACGAGAGAGCAATACCAAAAAAGCTGCCAGTAGGGTCATAAACAGAGTTGTCTGTGACTCCTGGCTCAACTCCTTGAGGCGTTGTGTGAGGTTGCGATCGAGTTGAAAACACTCAACTCCACCTTCAAAGGTCTGAAGTGGGGGACGGGGGCGATGCCTACGGTGAGCTTCTATAACGCTACCTAGTTGTAATACGCCAGGCGCACCCGCTAACTGTTGTTGCCAGTAATTGAGTTGGCGATCAAGAACTTCACCTGTGAGCCACTGGCGTTGCCAAACTGCAAAGTCGGCGTACTGGATCGGTAATTCAGCTAGCGGGGATGGCAAACCTTGACTGAAAGCTGCATATAGCTGAGATAACTCACGAAAGAAGATGCTCAAAGACCAGCCATCATAGATAATGTGGTGCATCTTCAACAGCAGTACATACTCCTGATCGCTGAGTTGCAGGAGGGTGAATTGTACTAATGGCCCAACAGATAGATCGAAAGGTTTTGAAGCAACAGACTTCCCTATTTGTCGAATTTGCTCAGTTTGCTCTGACGCTGACAACCCTTGCAAGTCATGGATTGGCAAACTTAAGGCAGTGTCCGGGGCAATTCGCTGGATCGGTTTTCCGTCTACTGTAGGAAAAGTGGTTCTTAAGACCTCGTGACGGCGAATAAGTTCACTGAGACTTTGCTCTAGTGCAACTATGTTGGGCGAGCCATCTAGTCGCAGAGCCTCCAACATATTGTAAGCAGTACTGTCGGGTGATATCTGGTGGACAAACCAGAGTCGTTGTTGAGCAAAAGAGAGGGGTAACTCTTGATTCCGTGACACCGGAATAATGGCTGATTCAACAGAGCTAGAGGGCATTTTTGCTTCTTTTAAAAAAGCGAAAATCTCAGGTTTTTTTTCCCCGATTTCTTGCTTAATTTTTGGTGTCATTGCCCCCTTGGGAGCCTGATATCTTAGCTTCTCTTCCTCAAGCCAAACTTTAATATCTAAACTATTTAAATAAGACAAAAACTCTACTACTTTCATCTCCCAATTGCCTCCCAAAGTTGTTCTTTAATCACGTCTAAATTGCGCGGTTCGCTTTTGGGATAAAATAGCTGATCGGCTTCCCACTTACTAGTATCTAGACCAATAGCCCAAGCATTTAACCATGAGTTAGAGCTAACTTTAGATAACATTTCTGGCATAGTATCTTCTAGGGCTAAGTGAAAAATAACTTGCGCCACTTCCTCCAATAATTTTAGGCTACTGAGATAATCTTGAATAATTTCCGATTCAAGCCAGATTTTTATAGCTAAATGATTGAGATGAGACAAAAATTCAACTGCTTTCATAGGTTCAAATTCACCAAAATAGTCAAAAATAAGTTGAAAAAAGAGTTTTTTATAATTCTCCTTCTTCGTAATCTTCTGATGTTTCTTTAATGGATAGTTGACCATCTTGGACAACACCAAGTACCTCAATGATTTGGGCTAAACCAACTACCGTCGGGTACTCAAGCAAATTTTGTAAGGACAATTCCACCGAAAAAATATCGCGCAAACGAGATATTACTTGAGTCGCTAGCAGGGAATGTCCCCCAATTTCAAAGAAATTATCCTTGATCCCAATGCGTTCGAGTCCCAGGACTTCACCCCAGATTTGAGCCAGTTGAGCTTCAATAGATGTTCGAGGTGAAACAAAACCAGTTGTAAGATTTCTGGTGGCTGTATCTGGTGTGGGAAGCGATCGCCGATCCACCTTGCCATTGGGTGTTAGGGGCAGGGTATTAAGGAGGACAAAAGCTTGAGGCACCATGTAATTAGGTAGCTTTTGTTGGATAAATTCACGCACTTGCGGCACTAGCTTCTGAACTAACTTGCCGTGTAGGGGATTGTTTGTGTAGTCAGTCCAGGGTTTGGTGGTGACTGCTGAACTATCCCAAAAAGCGTAGGCAAAGCCCGCCCCAGGCATCGCCCCTTGTGCTGGCGTCGAATTGTTGCGACAGAAAACCACATCGAATGAACCATCCTGACTACTCCCCCACCAACTCAAGTGAACGGTATAGCCCAGATGCTGCCCCAACTGGTAAAACTCTTCGGGATTGCTCCCAACTGTTGGCTGTTGTGCTAGTAGTTCCCGCAGTTGCCCGACTGTTTCGACACCAGGGTGATTTGACAAGCATTGCCAAATTTGTAGTGCTTGCTGTACCCGTTGATTAGGCACACCCCTGATTCCCAAAAGTTCTGGCTGCTCCTGGTGCAGCTGATTTTGAATCTGGGTAAATGAAAGCTGGTCTAGTTGCCAATTTAACCAAGGAACTATCCCTGTTTGGATATTACTACCCACATGCAGAGTGACATCATAGCGGAATTGAGTTAACTCATTTTGAGAGTAACCACGTTTGGGCTGAATCTCCACCCAAGTAATTTGGGGAAAACGTTGTTTGAGGGCGATGAAAAACCTAGGGTCGATGACCAATTCTTCTTCGGCGGCTACACTCTGGTATACTTGTCGCTGCCATTGTTCAATACTTCTTTCTGACTCAACGCGGGCTAACTGCACGGCTGCATGGTATGGCTCCAGCAAAGGCAAGTTGCGGACATCGCCCACGAAAATCTTGCCCGTAGTTGCGATCGCGGCGATCGCTCCTTCTAAAACCTGCAACAGATACTCTACACTGGGAAAGTACTGCACCACTGAGTTCAAAACCACTGTGTCGAAGGCTTCTTTGGGGATATTTTCAAAGTTATCTGCCGTTTGGTGCAGCAGTTTTACCCTTTCTAGACCCTCAACCGTGCTGCATAGCCGCTCAACGTTCTGTATCGCTGCTAAAGAATAATCGGCTCCCCAATACTGTTCGACGCCCTTGGCAATGCGAGATAGCAGTAACCCACTTCCACAACCAATTTCTAATACTCGTTGGGGTTCACCAGCCAGAATTCGCTGCACTGTGCTTTCAACCCACTCCCGCATTTCCAACTCTGGGATGGCTTGC
Source organism: aff. Roholtiella sp. LEGE 12411 (assembly GCF_015206995.1). Classification (GTDB taxonomy): domain Bacteria; phylum Cyanobacteriota; class Cyanobacteriia; order Cyanobacteriales; family Nostocaceae; genus Komarekiella. Next base: position 11,548 of record NZ_JADEXR010000059.1, read on the forward strand.
CCGGTGTAACTACTGTTCCAACCAGCAATATTGAACGTGGGGTCATCTGTTGCTGCTTGAGGTTGGCTATAGGATTCTTCATAGAGCATTTGCCAGTCACTAACGTACTCCTTTTGCCATTGAGCAAGCTGTTGGGGTAATACCTGACCTTTAAGACCGGGGACTAAGTAAGCTACCAGACTGTTACTGAGGGCAGTCGAAGGGGATTTATCACCAGAATTGTCAACGCTGGCAACAACAACAGCCTGTTGTACCAAGGGGTGTTGGCTCAAAACAGCTTCAATTTCGCCCAATTCAATGCGGAAACCGCGAATCTTAACTTGATTGTCAATGCGTCCCAGGTATTCGATATTACCATCGGGTAAATAGCGGGCTAAATCCCCCGTTTTATACAATTTTGAATTGTCAAAGGGATTGGGGATGAATTTCTCTTGGGTTAACTCTCTTCGGTTGAGATAGCCTCTTGCCAATCCCATGCCACCAATGTGCAGTTCTCCTGGGACACCAATGGGCACTGGCTGTAAGTGTGAATCTAAAATATAGATTTGCGTGTTGGCAATTGGACGACCAATGGTAATTTTCTCATCTTCAAGAGTGCATTTGGCCACTGTGGCACAGACACTAGCTTCTGTTGGCCCATAACCGTTGAAGAAGTTTCTCCCAGCAGACCATTGCCTCATCAGTTCAACAGAACAAGCTTCGCCAGCGACAATCAATGTTTGCAGTGCCGGGAGTTCTTCAGTTGCCATAACGGCTAAAGCCGATGGTGGTAGGGTGATATGGGTAATGCCATAATCGCGTAATCGCTCAATTAATGGCGTTCCGGGCATTAGAGAGTCTTTGCTTCCCAGATAAAGTGTTGCCCCTGATCCCAAAGTCATCAAGATTTCCGAGATACAAGCATCAAAACTGAAAGAGGCAAACTGGAGAACTCGACTTGAATTTTGCAAGCCAAAAGCCTGAATCTGAGCTTGAGCTAGATTACACAATCCTTTATGCTCAACCATTACCCCTTTAGGTTTACCAGTAGAGCCGCTCGTGTAAATCACATTCGCTAGGTCAAAAGCTGTTACGACCCCAGTCAAGTTATCTTGTTTGTTTTGGGCAACTTCTCCCCATATTTCATCTAAAAAGACCAGATTTGCTTGATTTGGGGCTAGTTTATCAACCAAGTGCTGTTGGGTTAGCAGTACCGAAACTTGGGTGTCCTCTAGCATAAAGCCCAGGCGATCGCTAGGATATTCTGGATCAAGGGGTACGTAAGCACCACCCGCTTTGAGAATACCCAACAATGCTACCACTGTTAAAAGCGATCGCTCCACACACAACCCCACCAGTACATCGGCTCCCACACCCAAAGACCACAAGTAATGCGCCAATTGATTTGCTTTGGCATTCAACTGGTGATAGGTGAGTTGTTCATTTTCAAACACCACCGCCACTGCATCAGGAGTCCGCTCTACCTGCTCCTCAAATAACTGATGAATACACTTATTGAGTGCATAGTCTGTTTGAGTATCATTCCACTCCACTAACAATTGATGGCGTTCTGGCTGGGTGAGCAAGGGAAGTAATGCCACTGGCTGCTGGGGGTTATCAACAATTGCCCCAAGCAAAGTCTTAAAATGTTGCATCATGCGGGCGATCGTTGCCGCATCAAACAAATCGGCGTTGTAAGAACAAAAGCCCCCAAGACCTTCTGGTACATCCCACAAGTAAACTTCTAAGTCAACCCGAACTGAGTCCAGCCCTGAAGCCATCCCTTCAACCTTTAAATCAGGCAGATCCCAAGGGGAGGTGGGAGCATTCTGGAGGGCAAACACCACCTGTACCAATGGGTTGCGATCCAGATTCCGCTCTAGTTGCAACTCTTCGACTAACATCTCGAAGGGTAAATCTTGATGGTCGTAGGCATTTTGCGTAACTTTTCGCACCTGCGCTAGCAGAGCTTCAAAGGTCGGTTCTTGGGATAAATTGAATCTCAGTGCCATAGTATTGACAAAAAAGCCAATTAGCCCTTCAATTTCTGTCCGGTTGCGATTCGCAATTGGCGAGCCAACCACCAAATCTGTTTGTCCACTGTAGCGAGACATTAACACCACAAAACCTGCCAGCAGTATCATAAACAGCGTGCTTCCAGACTCTTGAGATAGCTTTTTGAGCTGCTGCGTTAGCAAGGCATCTAGTTGAAGTTGCTCTGTACCGCCTCGAAAAGTCTGTATGGCTGGGCGGGGGCGGTCTGTGGGTAATTCTAATAGAGGTGGCGCTCCTGTTAACTGTTGCTTCCAGTAGTTTAATTGACGCTCTAATACCTGATTTGTCAGCCATTGACGCTGCCATACAGCGAAGTCGGCATATTGTATAGGTAACTCTGGTAACTCAGCAGAAATACCCATTACAGAGCTTTGGTAATATGCTGACAGTTCACCGATTAAAACGCCCAGTGACCAACCATCAGCAGCAATATGGTGAATTGCTAGTACCAATACATACTCCTCAGTCCCAACTTGCCAAAGCTTGACTCGCAGCACAGAGCCATTAGCCAAATCGAATGGTTTGCAGACTTCCTCTGTTGCCAGTTGCTCTACAAGTTTTTCGGGGTCTGGCAAATTTTGTAGATTCACCACTGGTAAGGTGATGGTTGTATTGGGATCTATTACCTGTACTGGTTTGTTATTTCTGATTTCAAAGCGAGTCCGTAGAACTTCGTGGCGTTGAACTATCGAACTAAATGCTTCCTCTAAAGCTTTGACATTAAGATTTCCCAGCAAACGCAAGGTCATATCTATTGTGTAGGCACCACTTTCGCCCTCCAACTGATTGACAAACCACAGCCGCTCTTGCGCCCAAGATAGTGGTATATCTGCGTCTCTCTTAACGGGTGCGATCGCCGGCACTGCCAAGCTCAAACCACTTTCCAATTGAGCTAATATCGCCTCACTTAACTCGAATACTGTCGGTGATTCAAAGATATAGCGTAATGGCAACGAAGTCCCAAAGGCTTCTTGCAAGCGAGAAATTACCTGAGTCGCTAGCAGGGAATGTCCCCCAAGTTCAAAGAAGTTATTGTAAAGACCCACTTTTTCTACAAGTAGTGCTTTTTGCCAAATACCAGCAATGATTTTTTCGGTTTCTGTATTTGGCGTGATATAATAAGCTTCACTTAAAATTAGGTGATCTTTTGGCAGCGCCCGGTGGTCTATTTTGCCGTTTGGTGTTATGGGCAGGTTCTCTAGCACTACAAAGTTGGAGGGGATCATGTAGTCGGGCAAGAGTTTCTTGAGACTAGCTCTTAAAGATTGAGCCAAATTATCGGGGTAATTATTTTTTACATTGCCATAATCAGCAAATAATCGTTGATAGAAAGGTGTTTGCTGGAAATTATTTTTATAGTGATAGGAGACATATTCAAAGTTAATAATTTCTCCATTCTTTTTCAGCAGACTACCTTGAATTGCATAATCTGGGTTGAGATTATTTTCGCAAAGTGTTCTAGAACAAACTGCTTGAATGACATCACCGGATTCAACTTCAATCCCTGGTTCAAATACCGGGAAATAAACAGGAAGCCAGCAATACTCATGTTCGAGAATGTCTATTTCTTCTCCGGCAATAGTATGCAAATTCAGCCAGACTAAAAATCCATCCATTCGCCCATTTTTTTGAATTTCAAATTTAACTTTATGAGAAAATTCTGGGCTGATAGATTCATTGAAGTTCAAGTCTTCCAACACATCCACAGTGGATAAAACATTTGCTTGGGGAAATTTCTTAATACATACCCTTAAGTCAAATGGATATCCGACTTCCTCAAAGATTTTGTTGGTGTAATGTGCAGGAATTTCAGCAAATTTGGGATTGTGTAATATTTCATCTGGCAGAGTGACAGCAGCCATCTTAGTCATGCTTCTTTCCGGAATCATCAAACCATCAGGCTTGAGAAATCTTCTGGCGTTATTAATAATGACTGCTGCTCCTTCAGAGCCACCAATTGCTCCGACAATTGCTGAGACACAGACATCAGCGAGTTCTGGCAGTTCAACTGAAGTCGCATCTCCGTGAATAACTGTGATTTTGTCTGCTAAACCTAACTTTTCAATACAAGCTCTTGCTTGGTTGCAAACTTCCTCACTTATTTCAATTGCATAAATTTTCTTAGCACCTCCTTGGACACAAAATCTGGATAAAATTGCATCTTTACCTGTGCCGATATCAACAACTACTTTATTTTTGACCAATTGATTAATAGCGACTTTATAACTATCTCTGCGTCGATGGTCATTGGTCATCGCGTAATACAGCAATTCGTCATAGACATAGTATTCAGCTATAGATGGCCATAGCTCTACTTTGTCTGTTGATAATTTTTCTGGTTTCTTTGATGAAGAAAGGTTTTTCTGTTGCGGTACAACATAAGCTACTAGGCGTTTGTTATTTGATTGGTCTTCCTGTGCAACTACTACTGCTTCTCGTACTTCTCTTAGCTGGGACAACGCCGCTTCAATTTCTCCCAATTCAATGCGGAAGCCACGAATTTTTACCTGACTGTCGATACGACCGAGAAACTCGATATTGCCGTCACTCAAGTATCGTGCTAAATCTCCAGTTTTATAGAGACGGGAATGTGGTTCATCGCTAAAGGGATTAGGAATGAATTTCTCTTGTGTTAACTCTGGTCGGTTGAGATAGCCGCGTGCTAATCCTGCTCCACCAAGGTACAATTCTCCCGGTATACCCACAGGTACTGGTTGTAAGTTTTGGTCTAGCAAATAGATTTGCGTATTGGAAATTGCCCGACCAATGGGGATAGTTTTAGCTTTAGTTGGTAAGTCTTCTACCAAGTACCAAGAAGAAAAAGTGGTATTTTCTGTTGGGCCATAAACATGGAGCAAGTGCTGTGGAGCGCCTTTGTCTAAGACTTCTTGTACCCATCTGGGGTCAACAGCTTCACCACCAAATAGTAGATATCGTAGAGAACCAAATGCTTGCGGTACAAAATTGGCTAACTGATTGAATAAAGCTGTGGTTAAAAATAACACGCTGATTTCATGGGAGCGCATATTCACAGCAAATTCTTGGGGCGAAAGCAATATTGATTTGGTGATGATGACTAGCTTGGCTCCATGTAGCAATGCTCCCCAAATCTCGAAAGTGGCAGCATCAAAAGCAATATTTGCTGCTTGAGCAACACAGTCATCAGGTGTTAACTGTATATAGTTGGTGTTGAAGACTAATCGATTTACAGCCTGATGAGTTACGACTACTCCTTTGGGAGTGCCTGTAGAACCGGAGGTGTAAATCACATAAGATAGGTCTTCGGCGCTGACTGGGCTGTTTATATTATTCTGATTTGCTTGGTGAATAACTTGCCAGTCAGTATCTAAGCGGACAACACGCGCCTGATGTTGAGTCAGAGACTCTACTAATTTCTCTTGAGTCAACAGCACTTTTACCTGAGTGTCTGCCAGCATAAATTGTAAGCGTTCTTGGGGATACTCAGGGTCAAGTGGCACATAAGCCCCACCAGCTTTGAGAATTCCCAATAATCCCACAACCATTTCTAAAGAACGCTCTACGCAAATACCTACTAACTCATTGGCTCCTACACCTAAAGTTCGCAAATAGTGCGCCAATTGGTTTGCACGAGAATTCAACTCGTAGTAGGTGAGTTGTTCGTTTTCAAATACTACCGCTACTGCATCCGGTGTACGCTCTACTTGCTCCTCAAACAACTGATGGATACATTTATCAGCAGGATAATCCACCTCTGTATCATTCCAGCCAATTAATAACTGTTGCTCAACTGCTGTTAACATTGGCAATTGGGAAATGGGCAGATGTGGATTTGCCACAATTCCTTCAAGCAGACACGCAAAATGACCTGCCATCCGCTCAATAGTGCTGCTATCAAACAAGTCGGTATTGTATTCCAACACTCCCACAAATCCAGTCGCGGTGTTGGCGATCGCTAAAGTAAGATCAAACTTGGCAGTGACATTTTCTGGTGGCAAATCACTTATAGTTAGCCCACTCAGTTCTACACCAGACGTAGGGGTATTCTGAAACAAAAACGCCACTTGGAATAGAGGTGTATGGCTTAAATTACGCTGGGGCTGCAATACTTCCACCAGCATTTCAAAGGGCAAGTCCTGATGAGCATAGGCTTGCAGCGCCATTTCCCGAACATGAGTGAGTAATGATGAGAAACTCGGATTTTCAGATAAATCAGTCCGCATCACTAAGGTATTGACAAAAAAGCCAATTAACCCTTCGATTTCACTGCGATTGCGGTTGGCAATTGGTGTGCCCACCAAAATATCTGCCACATCTGTGTAGCGATAAAGTAAAGTATCAAACGCTGCCAACAGCGTCATGAACAAAGTTGCCCCTTGTTGCTGACTCAGTTGTACCAACCTTTGACTTAACTCAAGTGAAAGCTCAAATTTTTGATGTGCGCCAGCGAAAGTCTGTACTGCCGTTCTGGGTCTGTCTGTGGGCAGAGGTAATAAAGCTGGTGCATCTTTGAGTTGTTGTTGCCAGTAATTCAATTGGCTTTGCAGGACATCCCCTTGCAACCACTGTCTCTGCCATAGTGCAAAGTCTGCATACTGAATTGGTAGTGGCGCTAAAGTAGTTCGCTGACCTTGGGAATAAGCAGTGTACAACGCTGTGAATTCTTGGACAAATACTTCCATTGACCATTCATCAGAGACAATGTGGTGCATACACACACTCAATATGTGTTCTGTTTCATTAAGCACAACTAAGGTTGCTCTTACCAATGCTTGTGTTGCTAGGTCAAAGGGTTGGTTCGCTTGTTGTTGCACTAATTCCTGTGCAGCTATTTCTTGCTGGTTTGCGGCCAGATGTTGCAACTCAACAACGGAGATTTGCCAATCTGCGTGTGTTTGAATGATTTGCGTTGCTTGTCCATCAACGGCGATGAAGTTGGTGCGTAGCGCTTCGTGACGTGCAATTATTTCTTGCAAGCTTTGTTCTAAGGCAGCTTGATTGAGAGTTCCAACTAGACGCAAAGCTAGGGGGATGTTGTATAAGCCACTATTCGGCTGTAACTGTTCTAAAAACCACAAACGCTGTTGAGCATAAGACAGTGATAATTCTGCATTCTTTGCCCGCCTTAAGATGGGTAGGGAAGTTAGTTCTAAGTTTTGCTGCTGCAACTGCCCAACAATATGCGCCAATTCAGCAACTGTCGCTGCTGCGAACAGACTCCGCAATGGTAGTTCTACTTTGAAAATATTGCGGATGCGTGAAACCAGTTGGGTTGCTAGTAGCGAGTGTCCCCCAATTTCAAAGAAGTTATCATGTATGCCGACTTGCTCTACTTTCAGGACTTGCGCCCAAATTGGTGCCAGCATTTCTTCAATGGGGGTACGCGGTGCAACATAGTTGTCTTGGGATTCGCTCTTGAAGTCTGGTACTGGTAAGGCACGACGGTCTACTTTGCGGTTTGGTGTTAGCGGTAGTGACTCCAGCATCACGAAAGCCTGGGGCACCATGTAAAGAGGCAGAATACTAGAGAGGAACTGACGCAGTTCGCTAATCGTAGGTATCTTTTCATCCGGAACCACGTAGGCGACTAAGCGCTTACTTCGACTTCCCTCGGCTCCGGCTCCATCGAGCGAAGTCGAGATGCTCGGCACGAGTCGCTCAGTACTAGTATCCCCGATCGCATCTTCGCGGATAATCACACAAGATGTCTGCACATCTGGATATTGGTTCAGTACTGCTTCAATTTCACCCAACTCAATACGGAACCCCCGAATTTTTACTTGATTGTCGATGCGTCCAAAGCACTCAATGTTACCATCAGGTAGATAACGAGCTAAATCCCCTGTTTTATATAATCTACTCCCTCCTGCCTCCACAAACGGGTTGTGAATAAATTTTTCCTCTGTTAATTCTCGGAGATTGAGGTATCCTCTTGCTAACCGAACACCGCATATATGCAATTCGCCTCGGACTCCAATGGGTACGGGTTGGAGATGACGGTCGAGGATGTAGGCTTGCGTATTGGCAATGGGACGACCAATCAGCACAGAATTGGTTGTTTGTGATTGGGGATGAAGCAGATCGTTCACGATCGCTGTGACTGAGGCTTCGGTGGGGCCGTAGACGTTCAAACAATTGACGCGATCGCCTACCAATTGCTGCCATATTGTTACTGTTTCCGGTAGAACTGTGTCCCCACCCACAGCTACTAAGCGTAGACTTGGCGGCACAGTTGCATCTTCTTTAGATACTGCGATCGCCCATTCATGCCAATAGGACGGGGTGATATTTAAGACACTCAGCTTTTGTTGTTCAATAAATTGGGCAAGACTTGCAAAATCAGGGAACATTTGCGCGGGTCTTAAGACCACAGTTCCACCTTTGTACCAAGTGGGGAAGATTTCTTCGGCTGCAACATCAAAGCTGAAGGAAGCAAACTGCAAGACGCGATCGCTGCTAGTCAAACCAAATACTTCACTAATTGCACTGCTATGGTTAACTAAAGCCGCGTGAGTCAGCATTACGCCTTTGGGTTTGCCGGTAGACCCAGATGTGTAGAGTATACAAGCTAAGTTTTCTGGTCTGACTTCACTCACCGGATTTTCTTGACTTTGAGCGGTCAGCACCCCAGATTCTGCATCTAAGACAATGACTTTTACCCCTTGGACTGGCAAGGAATTGAGCAATTTATGCTGTGTAATCAGCACGGAGATTTGTGAATCCTGGGATATGTCAGCTAATCGCTGCTGGGGATAATCGGGGTCTAAGGGGACATAGCCGCCACCAGCTTTCAGGACGGCTAATAATCCGATGATGATGGATAGCGATCGCTCTAGATAAATCCCCACTAAAATCTCTGGCCCCACACCAATAGTTTGTAGGTAGTGTGCTAGTTGATTAGCTTGGGTGTTCAACTGGCCATAAGTTAATTGTTGATTTTCAAATATGACTGCTACTGTATCTGGGGTCAGATCAACTTGCGACTCAAATAACTGATGAATACACTGATCCCTTGGGTAATCTGCCTGAGTATCGTTCCATTCAACTAATAATTGTCGTTGCTCAACTTCTGTTAATATTGGCAGTTGGTCAATTCGCTCCTGGGGATTTGCCACAATTGCTTCTAGCAGTGTTACAAAATTACCTGCCATCCGTGCGATCGTGCTGCGATCAAACAAGTCTGTGTTGTACTCCCACACACCCACCAGTCCAGTAGCAGTGTTCGACATTGCTAAAGTCAAATCCAATTTTGCCGTTGCGCTTTCTATTGGCAATGAACTGACAGTTAACCCACTCAGTTCTACTTGAGATAGGGGATCATTTTGGAGGAGAAAATCTACCTGAAACAGTGGTGTATGGCTGAGATCTCGTTCTGGCTGCAATGTTTCCACCAACATTTCAAACGGCAAGTCCTGATGAGAGTATGCCTCCATTGCCATTTGCCGAACACGAGTGAGTAATTCGCTAAAGCTAGGATTGCCTGATAAATCAGTCCGCAAAACTAAAGTATTGACAAAAAAGCCAATTAACCCTTCGATTTCACTGCGATTCCGGTTAGCAATGGGTGTCCCCACCAAAATGTCTGATTGTTCTGTGTAGCGATAAAGTAAGGTATCATAAGCTGCCAACAGCGTCATGAACAAAGTCACCCCTTGCTCTTGGCTCAGTTTTGTCAGCCTTTGAGTTAGTTCAATTGACAGTGCAAACTCTTGATGTGCGCCAGCGAAGGTTTGCACAGCGGGTCTGGGTCGGTCTGTGGGTAGCACTAACAGGGCTGGTGCATCTTTGAGTTGTTTTTGCCAGTAACTCAATTGCTTTTCCAGTACATCCCCTTGCAACCACACTCTCTGCCAGATTGCGAAATCTGCGTACTGAATCGGCAGTGGCGCTAAAGGTGAGGGCTGACCTATTGAATAAGCACTATACAGCACCGCTAGTTCTTGGACAAACACACCCATTGACCAGCCATCGGAGACAACATGATGCATACACATTAACAATATGTGTTCTGTCTCATTAAGCACTACTAATGTTGCTCTCACTAATGCTTGTTTAGCCAGATCAAATGGTTGAATAGCTTGTTGTTGCACTAAAAGCTGAGAAGCAATTTCTTGTTCGGTTGTAGATAAATGCTTCAAATCAACAACTGATACTGTCCAATTCGTTTCTGTTTGAATGATTTGAGAAGCTTTTCCATCAACTGTAATTAAATTGGTGCGTAACGCTTGGTGACGATCAATGATTTCTTTTAAACTTTGTTCTAAGGCAGCTTGATTGAGAGTTCCCACTAGACGCAAAGCCATGGGAATATTGTAGAAGGAACTGTTTGGATCGAACTGATCTAAAAACCATAAACGCTGTTGGGCATAAGACAGTGGTAATTCTGCATTATGAATCCTTGGTAAAATGGGCGAGGAAGTAAGTTCTAAGTCTTGTTGCTGTAACTGCTGAATTGATCGCCCCAATTCGGCTACTGTCGGTGCAGCAAACAACTCACGCAATGGTAGTTCCACTTGGAGAATGTTGCGGATGCGTGAAACTAGTTGCGTTGCTAGTAGCGAGTGTCCCCCAAGTTCAAAGAAGTTATCATGAATGCCCACTTGCTCTACTTTCAGCACCTGTGCCCAAATTGGTGCCAGCATTTCTTCGATGGGCGTGCGTGGGGCTACATATTTGTCTAATAGTTCATGATGTAAATCCGGTGCGGGTAATGCACGGCTGTCTACTTTGCTATTGGGGGTAAGGGGTAGGGCTTCTAAAATAACAAAAGCATTGGGCACCATATATTCTGGTAGCTTGGCTTTCAGGTAGTGGCGCAGTTCGCTTACTGTGGGTGTCACCTCTTTTTGTGGCACGATGTAAGCAACTATGCGTTTATCCCCGGTCGTATCTTCGCGGGCGATGACTACAACTGTTTTGACTTGGGTGTGTTGGCTCAGTAATGTTTCTATCTCGCCCAACTCGATGCGGAAGCCCCGCACTTTGACCTGATTGTCGATGCGTCCTAAGTATTGGATGTTGCCATCTGGCAGATAACGTGCCAAATCTCCTGTCTTATACAAGCGATTGAATTTTGAATTGTCAAACGGATTGGAGATGAATTTTTCTTTTGTTAACTCTCTTGCGTTGAGATAGCCTCGTGCCAAACCTGCACCACTAATGTGCAATTCTCCTGCTACACCAACGGGGACTGGTTGTAGATATTTATCCAGGATATAGACCTGAGCATTGGTAATGGGTCGTCCAATCAATATGTCGGTTTTTGCTGGGTAATTTACTCGGTATAGGGTAGCTATAACCGTTGCTTCTGTTGGCCCGTAACCATTAAATAATTGGGGTGGATGGGAGAAGTGAGCAACGCTACTGTGCCAGCGGTTCACTTTTTCCAGTTGAGCTTTTTCTCCTCCAAAAATCACAATTCTGAGATTTTTGGGAATTCGGGAGTCTTGGGGGGTAAGTTCCGCAGCCAACTGATGCCAATACGCTGTAGGGAGATTCAAAACAGTTAACTCCCATTCTTGGCAACGCCGCCAAAATTCCTCACTTGAGTCCAGCATCTGTTCGGTTCGCAGCACTAATGTTGCGCCGACTAAAAAACCAGAGAAGATCTCTTCAACGGATGCGTCAAAGCAGATAGACGAAAATTGTAGAATCTGATCGTTTGAGTTTAAATCATATTCCTGGGTGACAGTGATCAGAAAATTTATCACTGAACGATGTTCAATCATCACCCCTTTGGGTTTGCCTGTCGAACCAGATGTGTAAATAATGTAAGCTAGGTTGTGGAATTGAACGTCACTAATCAGCCTGTCTGTACTGTGTTGAGCAATCACTGCCCAGTCACTATCTAAACAGATTGTTTTTCTAACTTGCTCTGGTAGTTGGACAAGGCATCTTTGTTGAGTCAGTAGAATGCCCAATTGTGTATCTTCGAGAATATAAGCCAGCCGCTCTTTTGGATACTCAGGGTCAAGGGGTACATAAGCCCCACCCGCTTTGAGAATACCAAGTAATCCTACCAGCATTTCCAAGGAGCGTTCCACACAAATACCCACCAGTACATCGGCTCCTACACCCAATGACTGTAAGTAATGCGCCAACTGGTTAGCCCGACTATTCAATTCACCATAAGTTAACTGTTGATCTTCAAATATGACTGCTACTGCATCCGGTGTACGCTCCACCTGCTGCTCAAACAAATGATGGATGCATAAATCATCGGGATAATCTACGCTTGTATCATTCCACTCAACTAATAACTGTCGTTGCTCAACTTCTGTCAGCAGAGGTAATTGGTCAATTCGCTGTTTGGGATTCGCCACAATTGCTTCAAGCATGGTCACAAAATGACCCGCCATCCGCTCAATAGTACTTGCATCAAATAAATCAGTGTTGTACTCCCACACTCCCACCAATCCAGTAGCAGTATTCTCCATTGCTAACGTCAAATCAAACTTGGCAGTTTGATTTTTGATCTTGAGTTGACTGACAGTTAACCCAGTTAACTCGACAGTTGGCATGGGCGAATTTTCCAGCACAAACATCACCTGAAACAGTGGTGTATGACTTAGATTGCGTTCTGGCTGTAATGTTTCCACCAACATTTCAAAAGGCAAGTCCTGATGAGAATATGCTCCTAGAGCCATTTCCCGAACACGACCTAATAAATCTTGGAAACTGGGATTAAGAGATAAATCAGTCCGCAACACTAAAGTATTGACAAAAAAGCCAATCAACCCTTCAATTTCATTCCGATTGCGGTTAGCAATTGGTGTCCCCACCAAAATATCAGATTGTCCTGTGTGTCGGTAAAGTAAGGTATCAAAAGCTGCCAACAGCGTCATAAACAAAGTTACCTCTTGTTGCTGACTCAGTTGTGTCAGCGCAGCAGTGAGTTCCAGGGAGAGCGGAAATACTTGACGTGCGCCAGCGAAGGTTTGCACAGGTGGTCTTGGTCGGTCAGTTGGTAGCGACAATAAAGCTGGTGCGTCTTTTAGTTGTTCTTGCCAGTAACTTAATTGGGTTTGTAGTACATCTCCTTGCAACCACTGTCTTTGCCAAATTGCAAAATCTGCGTACTGAATCGGTAGTGGTGCTAGATTTGAAGGCTGACCTTGAGCATAAGCATCATACAGCGCTGTTAGTTCTTGGACAAACACACCCATTGACCAACCATCAGAGACGATGTGGTGCATACACACACTTAAGACGTGTTCTGTCTCATTCAGCACTAATAATTTCGCCCTGACTAATGCTTGTGTTGCCAGGTCATAAGGTTGCAGCGCTTGTTGTTGGGCTAATTGCTGGTGTCGTTTTTCTTTTTCGGGTGCTGGCAGATGTTGCAACTCAACAACTGATATTTTCCAATCTGTTTGTGTTTGAATGATTTGAGTTGCCTGTCCATCAACAGTGATGAAGTTGGTGCGTAAGGCTTCGTGACGCGCAATGATTTCTCGTAAGCTTTGTTCTAAAGCTGCAACATTCAGAGTTCCTACTAGATGCAAAGTGATGTAGGTGTTGTAGAAAGGGCTGTTCGGCTCGAACTGGTCTAAAAACCATAAACGTTGTTGAGCATAAGACAGTGGCAGTTCTGTATTCTGTGTCCGCCTTAAGATTGGTGGGGAACTCAAGATTATATTTTGTTGTTGCAGCTGCCCAAGCGATCGCGCCAATTGAGCTACTGTTGCTGTAGCAAACAATTCCCGCAATGGTAATTCCACTTTGAAAATCTTGCGGATACGTGACACTAATTGCGTTGCTAGTAAGGAGTGTCCCCCAATTTCAAAGAAGTTATCATGAATGCCTACAAGCTCTAGTTTCAGCACTTGCGCCCAAATTTGTGCCAGCATTTCTTCAATTGGAGTCCGTGGGGCAACAAATTTATCTAACTGTGTGCTGTCTAACTCATGTGTTGGCAGTGCGAGGCGGTCTACTTTGCCGTTAGATGTGAGGGGTAAGGATTCCAGCAGCACAAAAGCGTTTGGCATCATGTAGCTTGGCAGTTGGTTGGTGAGAAACTGACGCAGTTCGCTTGCTGTGAGAGATTGTCCCACCTCTTTCACTACGTAAGCAACTAAACGCTTGTCTCCCGGTTCATCCTCTCGTACCACGACCACGTTTTCCCACACTGCGGGGTGTTGAGCCAATAATGCCTCTATTTCTCCTAACTCAATGCGGAAACCGCGAATCTTAACTTGGTTATCTATGCGTCCTAAATACTCTAACTCGCCATTGGGTAAATAACGTGCTAAATCCCCTGTTTTATATAATTTTGACTTGCCAAAGGGATTAGAGATAAATCGTTGTTGTGTCAGTTCAAGACGATTGAGATAACCACGTGTTACCCCAGCACCACCAACATACATTTCGCCTGGAATACCAATTGGCACTGGTTGTAACTGTTCATCCAGCACATACACCTGTAAGTCGGGAATCGGACGACCAATTACGCTTGCTGTCCTATTTAAATCGGCTTTGCTCAAGGGACGATAAGTGACGTGTACAGTGGTTTCTGTAATCCCGTACATGTTCACTAACTGGGGCAACTGGTCGCCATGACGCTCAAACCAAGGCTGCAAACTCTTAATTTCTAAGGCTTCTCCACCGAAAATTACCAGGCGCAAGTTCAAATCACCGATAGTTGCAATTGACTGTTCGGCTTGAATTAACTGGCGGAAGGCTGAAGGTGTTTGGTTGAGAATTGTTACTTTTTCTTGACACAGTAAGTTATAGAAAGATTCCGGCGATCGCGTCACTAAGTAGGGCACTACTACCAGTCGTCCACCATACAGCAATGCACCCCAAATTTCCCACACAGAAAAATCGAATGCATAAGAGTGGAATAGTGTCCACACGTCTTGTTCATCAAAGTGATACCATTCTGTGGCTGCAAAGAGACGAGCTACATTTGAGTGGTTGACTAAAACGCCTTTGGGCTTACCTGTGGAACCTGAGGTGTAGATGACATAAGCTAGGTTACTCGGTGTTGCCCCCTCACAAGGGTTTGAGGAGCTGTTTTGAGCAATTGTTTCCCAGTCGCTGTCTAAGTAGACGACACGTGCCTGATGCTGGGGTAATTTCTCAACTAGATGCTGTTGATTCAGCAACACTCTTACTTGAGCATCTTCTAAGATAAAGCTCAAACGCTCAGTTGGATACTCAGGATCAAGGGGTACATAAGCCCCACCCGCTTTGAGAATACCAAGTAATCCTACCAGCATTTCCAAGGAGCGTTCCACACAAATACCCACCAGTACATCGGCTCCTACGCCCAATGACTGTAAGTAATGCGCCAACTGGTTAGCCCGACTATTCAATTCACCATAAGTTAACTGTTGATTTTCAAATATGACTGCTACTGCATCCGGTGTACGCTCCACCTGCTGCTCAAATAACTGATGGATGCATAAATCATCGGGATAATCTACGCTTGTATCATTCCACTCAACTAATAACTGTCGTTGCTCAACTTCTGTCAGCAGAGGTAATTGGTCAATTCGCTGCTGTGGGTTGGCTATAATTCCCTCAAGCAATGTTTGGAAATGCCCCAACATACGAGCGATCGCCGCATCATCAAATCGGCTACTATCGTAGCTAATCTTCACCAGTAATTGCTCACCAGGGACAGCGACTACTGTTAGAGGATAATTAGTTTGTTGCAAGCCCCGAATCTTCTTTATGGAGAAACTGCCATTGGCTGATTTGAGCGCAGCCTCAAATGTATAACTTTCAAAGACAACAATGCTTTCAAATAAAGACGTACCCATGGGGACATCACTAAGACGCTGAATCTCTACCAATGAACTATATGAGTATTGCTCAGACTCAACTTGCTGCACCTGTAAATCTTTCAATAAAGCCAGTACCTGGGTGTCTGGCAAAACTTCAACTCGCATTGGCAACGTGTTGATAAATAGTCCCACCATCGATTCTATGCCGACAAGAGATGGGTCTCGACCAGATACAGTTGCACCGAAAACTACATCTGTTTCTTGGCTGTAGCGAGATAGCAACAATCCCCAAGTTGCCTGCACCAAATTATTGAGCGTCAAGCGATGTTGTCGTACAAAAGACCCAGCTGCGGCTGTTGCTGGCACCGTTAACTGAATTTGTTGTTCACCATAGCTGAGGTTGCTACTTTCTTGGTTTGGCAACAGTTTATCCACCGTCAAAGGAGTAGGTGCGCTAAAACCTTTGAGTTTTTCTTTCCAGAATTTTTCGGCTAAATCTTGATCTTGCTGCTGTAGCCAAGCAATATAGTTCCGGTAGTTAAGAGTTGGTTGATAACTTAAAGTTTCACCCTGAGAAATTGCTTGATAAGAGTACAACAGATCTTTGAAAACCAAAGGGAATGACCAGCCATCGAGCAATAAGTGATGGAAACTCCAAACGAATTGATAAGTATTTTTGTCCAATTGGATCAGATGTAGGCGCATCAATGGAGCTTGAGACAGTTGCAAGTTCTGTTGCCGATCAGAATCCAGAAAAATTTCTAATTGCTGTTGCTGGTCTTGTGCAGATAATTCTTGCCAGTCATAGCTTTCGACAGTAACTTTCACTTGTCGATACACTACTTGCACAGGCTGGTTCAACGACTGCCAAATGAAAGCAGTTCGTAAGATGGAATGCCGAGCTACCACTTGCTGCCAAGCTTGCTCAAACGTTGGTACATGCACATTTCCCGTCAAAGTGCAACTCAGTTGTACAAAATATACCCCTGACTCTGGAGCATACAAACTATGAAACAGTATCCCCTGTTGCATGGGAGATAATGGATAAATATACTCAATATTTTTTTTGTTGGTTTTGCTAAGTTCTGATTTCATAGATTTGCGAATATTTTGATCCAGTTCTAGTTGGTTAAGTTGTACTAACGGTAAATTTATGGGAGTATAATCTCCATTTTCCAAAGATCTACAATCAGCAATTAGTTCTTGCAATATTTTTGAGCATAATCTGTCAAATGTTGCGCCCAATCTTTGAAATATCTGGTTTTAGTAGGCAGTTGCATCGCTTGGTCTTGACACAGTTGCCAGTAAGGTGTAGGTAAACCTTCTAACAAATCTGCCAATAAATACCCTCAATTACCAAGTGGTGGATAACAACTAGTAATCGCGCCCTTTTGTCAACCCCAAACCAGAAAAAGGCCACTTGTACAAGATGCTCTGCGAGATTCAAGCTCGCCTGTAAGGAATTGACGGTGGCTGCGATCGCAATTTTTTGCTCTGTTTCTTTCTTTTGTACTTTCTCAGCTAGTGGGTGTTGGGTCAACAACACCTTTGGTTGAGCATCTTCGAGCATAAAACTCAGGCGTTCTTAGGGATACTCTGGATCAAGTAGAACATTGTTTGTGAGTTAAGGTTTACGTAATTGTTATTGCTAGATAGTGAATATAATCTGACTTTCATAACGATAGATTGTTCTATTGAAATATTATTTTTTAATTAAACAAGCTCGATTTAAGTTCAGATTACTAATCATTTCAGCTTCATTAACAAAACGCAATAGTAGTAAAACATTTAAATAGACAGTTAAGATAGTTAAGTAGACAGTTAAGATAGTTAAGTAGACAGTTAAGATAGTTAAGTGGACAGTTAAGATAGTTAAGTGGACAGTTAAGATAGTTAAGTGGACGGTTAAAATATTTTAAACGGTTAATAAAGAATAATTACAAACTGTAACTTCTTTGCAGCAACCGAGTTTGTGATCATCAAGGACTTCCGAAGAATAAATTATTCCAGAAAAAACAAGAAACACTATTTATGAAATAATAATAATCATTATGATGAGAAAAGGGGTTCCTGACGGGAACCCCTTTTTTCCTGTTCAACTATGCATGAAGAGTCTATACACCCTGATTGACTCAGGACTTACGCAAAATACTTCTCAAACTCTCATTTCTCTGTGCCCTCCGTGCTTCTGCGGTTTGATTCTTCCGTAACTTGTACGTAAGTCCTATGACTAACAGAAATCTAAGTTTAAAAACTTCTAGCTTACTCTTATCTCCTGCTCCTTCACTGACCCTTCGTCGTCTTGCTAAAAATTCGATAGTATAACCACCTACTAGTTTCCTTCAAAGGAAAAAGTATATATGTGAGAGGATTGATTGTCACAATAATATTTCGGTAGTCTCGTCGCGCCAAAAACAGGATGGCCCAAGCTACTTGCTGTGCTGACATCACTCCATAAGGATTGAGTTGACTCTTAAACGGGCCGAGGATTAACTTACGAATTACACAATCTCCGTCTAACCGTTTTAGAGTAACAATCTCCCCCAGGGCTCGTTTGCTGAGTTCATAAAGCGGACTAAGTGCTGGGGAAACCTCAGCCTCAGAAGTATTAACCCAAATTTCCTTAGTTGCCTTTGCCTGTGGCCCTGTTACAGTTGTCAAAAATATATCCATCAACCGCAACGCTGAAAAGGTATTCACCTCATAAGAGGAGTTGATAGCTTCAGGCGTACGGCTAGCGTAAAAATTTACTCCGTGGTTAATTATCAAAATATCTATCTTCTCTAAACTATCCCTCAGTTCGGCTTCATTACCTAACTGCCAGGGAACCACCTTCACCCCTACTTGCTCCCGTAATTTTTCTGGATTAGTGGTTAATGCGACGATTTTAGCATTCTGCTTGAGAAGTTCAGCAGCCAACGCTTGTCCTAAAGCACCTGATGCTCCGGTTAAAGCGACTGTTTTACCCTTAACAGACAGTCCTGTTCCCAGAATTTTATCCACTAACGGAAAAACTCCACTGTAGTAAGCATTAACATTATCAAAATGATGCCGCCAATGGTAAGAACGATTCACCCACCAAACGGATGGAGTTGTCTCTAAAGGGCCCGGTAAGTGGTTGTAATCTGTATCAATTGTTCCTAGGATATATCGTTGGGATGCACCAAACAAGAAGGTGCAAGCATATAGTACTCCCAGCCATAACCCCATTTGCTGAACAACTAAAGCAATTATCATCAATACTACTACCAATAGACTCGACTCTAAGATGTCGTGGTATAGCTGAGAATCTTGGTACGCTTTTAGGGAAACTATCGATAAATCTCGGCGATACGCCGTATGGTGTTTGTTATGCCATTTAGCAAGCCAACTGACCTGGTGACACAAAGCATGATAGCTGTCTCTTAAAACCTCAGCCAGCAAAAGTGAGAATAATCCCCAACTAGCAAACTGCAAGCAGGTATTTACCAAAACCCAATCAATCTGTAATTTGGCCTCAATTCCAATCAATTCAGCTAGTATCTTCATGATGTTTATCTAAACCGATTTTTCTTAATCATTCTTCATGATCCGATAAAGCTGGATTAAGATCGAGTTCTGGAGGGAACAAAGTTCCACGAGTCGAGGCGTTATTTCCTAGACTACTACTAATCTGGCAATAAATAATTGAAGTAGAGACGTTGCATTGAAGTAGAGACGTTGCATTGCAACGTCTCTACAGTGGTTTCCTGTATTGACCAATATTTAAGCAGCACAAAAAATCGGGGTGGATTTGGAACCTGCCCCGATCGCTTCTGATATACTCCGCCCAACAGCTGCCGCTATCGGCTTTAAACTATTAACCAGATGCACCATCTCTTCTAACGAAAGCGCTTGACGGGCATCAGAAACAGATTTTTCTGGCTCTGGGTGACACTCAATAATTAATCCGTCTGCTCCGCAAGCCACCGCAGCTTTAGCCATAGGTGCTACCAGTTCCCGTTTACCTACGGCGTGCGAAGGATCTACAATCACAGGCAGGTGAGTTATTTGCTTGAGCGCTGCTACTGCTCCTAAATCCAGCACGTTGCGTGTGTAATCATCGAAGCTACGGATACCCCTTTCACACAGCACTACATGAGGATTTCCATGACTGAGAATATATTCAGCTGCCATCACGAATTCTTCAATTGTCGCTGCTAAACCACGCTTAAGCAGTATCGGCTTACCAGCTTGCCCTAATGCTTTGAGCAAGTCGAAGTTTTGCATATTACGACTACCAACCTGAAGCATATCAGTGTGGGCGGCAACTACTTCAATTTGGGAAATGGACATAACCTCGGTGACGACTGGGATTTGGTGATGCGATCGCACCCTGGCCAAAATTTCCAATCCTTCCTCTCCCATACCCTGGAAGGCGTAAGGAGATGTGCGGGGTTTGTAGACACCGCCACGCAATGCTTGCACTGATGTAGTAGCTAGCTTTTGGGCAACTGTCTCCATTTGCTCTAAGCTTTCAACGGTGCAGGGGCCGCCGATAATTACCAGTTCTTTGCCGCCGAAAGCGACTTTTTCTGAAAGTTGAATGATTGTTTGGTGGTTAGTATGAGATTTTGCAGCAAGTTTAGCGTTAATCATGATTTCATTCTCTAAGTATTGGGGCATGGGGCATGGGGCATGGGGCATTGGGCATTGGGCATTGGGT
>NZ_JADEXR010000319.1 GCF_015206995.1 aff. Roholtiella sp. LEGE 12411
CTCCTCCACTCCCCCACTCCGCCACTCCCCCCATCGCTTGTCTCTGGGTAGGCAATGCCATAGACCAAGTGCGGGGCGATCGCCATGCTCACATTTTCATCCTCTACGTTGTGCCAGAACATCGGCGACGAGGTATTGGTACAGCTTTGATGAAATATATAGAAAATTGGGCTGTTCAAAGAGGCGATCGCCAAATTGGACTGCAAGTGTTTCAATCAAACACACCCGCATTAAATCTTTACAATCAGTTGGGTTATCAAACCCAATCCCTCTGGATGATAAAATTCTTGAATGCAGAAAAATAAACTAGTGCATAACAATAACATTCTGTAGCGTCTTAGTTATACCAGTTCTGGTGAACATAAAACTCAACGAAGTTGATGCAAAAATGTACAATGATGTAACTAACATGTATCAGGGTTTTATCTGTTGGCATGGAGGGTTATGAATTAATCCCAGCTAGGGATTGAAATTATGTACGATGAAGACGACCTAAGCCTACTCGATGCCGAGGTGGAGCTAGAAAGCCCCCTAGATAAAATAGAGCCGCTAACTGACGAGTCAGAAGTGGCAAAACCCGATCCAGAAATAATGCTAGCCCTCCTAGAAAATGCCCAGCCTCAGCAACGGATGCTAGCGGCTCGTGCTTTTTGTGATATTGAAGATGCCCGTGCTACTCCTCATTTAATTCGCCTATTAACTGATACCTGTCCCTTAGTTCGGGTGAGTGCTGCTTATGGACTCGGACGCAATCCCAGCCCAGATGCAGTCGGGCCGCTAATTACTCAATTACACCAGGATTGGAATGGCTATGTGCGTAAAGGTGTAGTTTGGGCTTTAGGAAACTGTCGCGATCGCCGTTCATTAGCACCCCTGGCAGATGCCCTTAAAACCGATATTTCCGCAGTTCGGTTGTGGGCAGCTAGTGCCCTAGCACAGATGGCAGACGTGGGTTATGAGGCAGTTCTAGGAGCCATACCGCCACTCATTGGAGCCTTAGTCCAAGACCCCGTAGCAGCAGTACGGAGTAATTGCGCTTGGGCGATCGGACAATTGTGCCGAGAACTCCCTTCTAATGTAGTTTATGCCACCGCCATCGATGCGCTAATTCAAGCCTTTGCTGAAGACCAAGATTTAGGAGTGCGCGAAGACGCCAAAGCCGCACTGTTAGGAGTGGGTGATCCCCGTGGTTTGCAGCTGATTGAAACCCTAGAACAAGAAGGGTGGTTTTGATTTCTTCAAGCCGCACACTCGTGACTTCCAGTCATGAGTTAGGCGCTCTATATTATGTGTCACTTTGTGTTAAAATTGAATGATATTCAGCAAATTCAAGAAATTGTCATCCATCCAAAAAGC
>NZ_JADEXR010000320.1 GCF_015206995.1 aff. Roholtiella sp. LEGE 12411
GCAGCTTCAAATAGGCTCCGCACTGGTAATTCGACTTGGAAGATGTTGCGTACCCGTGAGATCAGTTGAGTCGCTAGTAAGGAATGTCCTCCCAATTCAAAGAAGTTATCATTAATACCAACTTGTTCTTGAACCAATACCTCTGCCCAAATATCTGCCAACATCTGTTCGATGGGAGTACGTGGGGCGACAAAACTGACTTCCAGTTCACCATTTGTCTGGGGTGTAGGTAAACTGCGGCGGTCTACTTTGCCGTTGGGGGTCAGGGGTAAAGTATCTAAGAACATGAAAGCCCCAGGAATCATGTACTCTGGCAATTTCTCTTTGAGGAATTGCCGCAGTTGGGTAATGGTCGGTGTTTGTTCTGGATGGCTGACAAGGTAGGCGACTAAGCGTTTATTGCCGGGAACATCTTCACGGGCAATGACCACAGTCTGTTGCACCGATGGATGTTGGCTCAGTACTGCTTCCACTTCCGCCAACTCAATGCGGAAACCACGAATTTTTACTTGCTCATCCCGTCGCCCCCAAAACTCAATATTGCCATCCGCCAAATAACGTCCAATATCACCAGTTTTATACAACCGTTCTCCGGAAAAACTAGCCCAAGGATTAGACACAAACCGCTCGGCTGTCAGTTGTGGACGGTGCAAATAACCACGGGATAATCCCACCCCACCAATGTACATCTCCCCTGGTACACCCACGGGCACTGGCTGCAACTGTTCATCCAGCACATAGACAAAAGTGTTGGCAAGTGGGCGACCAATGGGCAACCTGTACCCTAATGCCGTTATCTGACTATCAGGCGGTAATTGATACATCGTTGAGGTAATTGTCGTCTCTGTTAGCCCATAGACATGAACTAAAGGCAAACCAAACTGTTGCCAATGGTGCAACTGTTCGGGCAAGATGGTTTCTCCTCCCACCAGTACCAAGCGTAGTGAACTGGGTGGATTAGTTGCAAAGCTGACTAATTGTGATACCCATTCATGCCAGTGAGCAGTTGTCAACTCCATTACTGTCACTTGCTGTTGGCTAATTACTTGGTGCAGTTGTGTTGCAGTCAGCGGATTTGGCTCATGTGGTAGGACAACTACACCACCAGCCAGCCAAGTGGGCAAGATTTCTTCCAAAAACACATCAAAACTGCTGGAAGCTAATTGCAAGAACCGATCTGTGTGATTGAGTTCTAAGCTACTGACTGCTGCTAGTCCATAGTTGACTAATCCCTGATGGGTCATCACTACCCCTTTGGGTGTGCCCGTCGAACCAGAGGTGTAAAAGACGGCGGCGACATTCTCTGGTGCAGCGACGTTGTTGAGGGTGGTAACAGCTTG
>NZ_JADEXR010000321.1 GCF_015206995.1 aff. Roholtiella sp. LEGE 12411
CAGTAGTGTCCCAACGTTTTTCAGAGAAGAGAGAGCTGTTTGAGCTCTGAATTCCGATTTGAATTTACTGGGGTAGTTGTAAGTAGTTGATTGATAGGGATATTTTCAAACATGGTCAAGCTCAAGATTTGTAGGATTTCGTAGAGGCTATGAGTCAATTTCAAGCGCTTCTTGGCAATGGCTATCAGCACGTAGGTGCAGATCGCGATCCAAATCTGCGTCCTCACCGCGTTCTCGGTTTCCCCGTAGAACGTCTTGATACGCAGATGCTGCTTGATCCATTTGAAGAACAGCTCGACTTGCCAGCGCTGGCGATAGAGCTGCGCGATCAACTCGGGTTTGAGGCTGAAGTTGTTGGTCAGAAACGTAATCCGTTTGCCCGACTCGTCTTTGACCACCACCCGGCGCAGCGCCTCGGGGTAGTCCTTGCTGGAGTAATGCACCGTGAGCACACCAATCTGATCGCAAATCACATGGGTGTTGATGCGGTCGACGCTTTGAGAGTAGCGCCGCTTGAACTGAGTGTTGCTCTTGGCACGCGTCACGAAGAAGGCGCGCGCCTGATGAATCACAAACAGACGCTTGAAGTCCAAGTAGCCCCGGTCGAGCAAATAGAACGCTCCCGCCTCCAACGTCAGCTCGTCCAGCGTATTGACTTCGTGCGTCTTGCCGTCTGTGATGTGAATGAAAGCGGGAATAGAGCCCCGCAAATCCAGCAGCGTGTGCAGCTTGATAGCAGCCTTGGTAGAGCGAAACGGTGCCCAAGGAAATACAGACAGACACAGGTCGATCGTGGTGGCATCGAAGGCATAGACCATCGCGTCCAGATCGAGCGCCAGGCTTTCTCTGGCGTACAGCGGCCGGGCAATGCCAATGAGGTGCTGCGCCAGATCGGCGTAGATTTGCCACGGGCGTGTCGCATTCGCGTTGGACAGCGTGTTGCGAGAAATCGTGGCGCATCGAAAGCCCATGTGATACAGGCGCTGAGACTGGGCGCGCAGGTTGATCTCGATATCGCGCAGCGACTCTCGGTAAGTCAACTGGGCGAAGGCCATAGCGAAGAATTGATCCAAACAGTGGAAGTCTTGGACTTTGAAATCGCCGTTGTGGCGAGCCACACAGCGGCGAAAGGTGCTCATGGGCAGATGCGCCATGAGCTGAGCGAACACAAGCTTGCCTTGATGCATGGCGGTGTAGGGCGAAAAAACACCCAAAACCGCGAGTCTGACATTCGACGTTCAAATCGAGACCAGATGAAAATGCTGAAATCTGCAAGTAAATCATTAACTTACGATGACCTAATGTGAAAACGTTGGGACACTACTG
>NZ_JADEXR010000322.1 GCF_015206995.1 aff. Roholtiella sp. LEGE 12411
GGTATAAGAGACAGGGGCATGGGGCATGGGGAATAGTGAAAGAGACTTATAACTGTAACCTGTAACCTGTAACCTGTAACCCTATAACCTGATGAATAGAGGGATTTTAACTGCGAAATCTTGATGAAATTTTAAGCTAAATCTGAAGTAAAGACTCCTATGAGCGCAACACAGTCTAACAACCTTCCGCTTTGGGTACAGGATAGAGATCAGGTGATTGCAGCAAGCACTGATTCCGAGTGGCGCTATCAAACACCTCCTGATTATTCTCGCTCAAAAGAGAATCTCGCCAATGAGAGTACACGTAATCACATTGAGGGTACATTAGAAGCGATCGTAGAAAACTTGGTAAGAACCTTCGAGATGGAGGCATCTTTCAAAACGAACCCACAGCAGTGGTTGTCTATTGTGAATGACAAGTTTCGCGTGAGTACTAATGGTGGAGTAGAGTACACAGCAGCAGATTTAGCAGCGCAAGGTACTTACAATTTATTTATGGCTGATTCAGAACATTACAAAGCTTCAGAGGAAAGCTTTGAATCATCCGCCAAAGTCTTTCACGCAACATTTCCCCAAGGGTTTCCGTGGGAAGTGCTGGAAGTTTTCTCAGGGCCACCAAATGTAACATTCAAGTGGAGGCATTGGGGACATTTTAAAGGTGCATACAAAGACTATGCACCGACTGGAGAGACATTAGAAATTATCGGTATGAGCGTTGCACGCGTCACTGATGACTTGAAGATTGTTTCTTTGGAACACTACTTTGACAACACTCTGTTTTTAGAAAAACTGACAGATGGTGGCAAACATTCAAATAGTGAAAACCAAGGAAGTGCTTGTCCCTTCAGTTCCTGGTTCAAGAAATTCCACAAGAGCTAGTTTGTAGGGGTACAGTGCTGTACGCTGTACCCTGAAATTATTTAATAGCAACCAAAGGATGAAAATGCAAACATACTATTACATTTTGGCAAGTCAACGCTTTCTCATCCAAGAAGAACCCATAGAGGAAGTTTTGAAAGAGCGCACTCGTTACTACCACGAACAAGAAAAACAAATTGATTTTTGGTTGGTTCAGCAACCAGCTTTCTTGGAAGCACCCCAGTTTGCAGAAATAAAGGCAAAGTGTCCTCAACCAGCAGTAGCGATTATTTCAACGAATTCCCAATTTATTACCTGGTTAAAACTGCGATTAGAGTACGTGATCACCGGAGAATTTCAGGCTCCTTCTGAAGCGATCGCTGATGCATTGGCATCACTTTCTACTGTGTCTTAAGAATGGGAATGGGGGATGGGGCATGGGGCATGGG
>NZ_JADEXR010000323.1 GCF_015206995.1 aff. Roholtiella sp. LEGE 12411
CTGCCCGATGCCCCCTGCCCCCTGCCCACTCAGCACCTCGTATGTATGATGAGACTACTCCAACAACTGTGGCAGCGAACACCTCTAGGATGGCTGCAACTGAGTCATGAAAAAAGTCGTCTGTTGGTAGCTTTGTCAGGTATTGCCTTTGCTGATGTTTTAATGTTCATGCAACTAGGCTTTCAAACTGCGCTGTATGACAGTAACACCAGATTGCATCGCAGTTTACAGGCAGACATTGTTTTAATGAGTCCACAAGCACGTAATCTGCAAGGGCTGTCTACATTTTCTCGTCGGCGACTATACCAGGCAATGGACATACCAGGGGTGAAGTCTGCACAAGCAATGTATTTCAATTACATAATATGGAAAAATCCCCAAACACTTCGTGAGACGGGAGTATTACTGATTGGGTTCAATCCAGATAAGCCAGCCTTTGACTTATCAGATGTTAACCAGCAATTGCAAACGATTAAGCTACCGAATACCGTTTTATTTGACCGTGGTGCTAGAGGAGAATATCAAAAAGCGATCGCCCAAATTGACCAAGGTAAAACTCTGACTACCGAAATAGAAGGACGTACGATTACCATTAGTGGTTTATTTAAAGTTGGGGCTTCCTTTGGAACTGATGGCAGCTTAATCACCAGCGATCAGAATCTTTTGCGGCTATTTCCTCGGCGCAACTCAAGCAGTGTCAGTTTAGGTTTGATTCAAGTACAACCAGGCTACGACCCAAAAAAGGTAGCAGCAGTCTTAAAAGACTACTTGAAAGATGATGTCAAAGTACTGACCAACGCCGAATTTATTGAATTTGAGAACAACTTTTGGAGAACAAACTCCCCAATTGGGTTTATTTTCAGCCTAGGTGTATCCATGGGATTCGTGGTGGGAGTGATTATCGTCTATCAAGTCCTCTCCACAGATGTGAATTCCCACATTAGAGAATATGCCACCTTCAAAGCAATGGGGTATCGTCATTACTACTTGCTAGGTGTGGTATTTGAAGAAGCAGTGATTTTAGCAGCGTTAGGCTTCTTTCCGGGAATGGGTGTATCCTTGGCACTTTACCAACTGACTCGCAGTGCTACAAATTTGCCGATGTACATGACTGCAATTCGGGGATTACAGGTGTTGGTGTTGACTATCATAATGTGTGCAATTTCCGGAGCGATCGCTACCCGCAAACTTCAAGGTGCTGACCCTGCTGATATGTTCTAGAAAATGGGGAATGGGGCATTGGGCATTGGGCATTGGGCATTGGGCATTGGGCATTGGGCATGGGGCATTGG
>NZ_JADEXR010000324.1 GCF_015206995.1 aff. Roholtiella sp. LEGE 12411
TTAGCTTGTGCTAAATGATGACAAGCTGAACATTCTTGGGAAGTAAACTTAGGATTAATAGATAATACTTGCTTACCAGATTTTGACGCTAACCAAGCAATCTTAGAAAATAATTCACCCCAACTAGCATCAGATATAGATCGGTTCAATCCGCGCTTTGCAGATTGTCCATTAGCCATGAATCTTCCCTTCTCCCTTTTGGGTTTACATCGGGACTTCATAGCTTTAACATTTAGCTCCTCTTGAACAATCGCCGCAGCAGTACCAACAACAATATTTGCTGCTTTCCATTGATGAGCATTCCGCTTGTCAGCAATGTTTTTATGCAGCTTTGCAACTATTATGCCAGCTTTTTTACGATTCTTAGAACCCTTAACTTTACGGTTTACCCTGCGCTGCCTAATTCTTAGTTGACGGCGAGTTTTCTTATTAGTTGCGAACTTAGGATTTTCAATAAACGAGCCATCAGTGAGGGAAATTAACTTATTAATCCCTACATCAATACCTACTGCTGAGGATACGGTTTCAACATCTGAGACTTCAGGCAAAGATTCTGATAGGTTGAGCAATACACTCATGTACCAGCCATCAGCTTCTTTAATTACTGTTACGGTTCTAATATCAGCATCTACTGGAATAGTCCGACTATCGAAATAACGCATAGTCCCTAGCCCAGGAAAATACGCATGGGAATAGCATCGCCGACTATTAGATGAGTAGTTGACAGTTAACTTTACTTGTCCTGGCTTAAATTGAAAGCTTTTGAAGTTAGATGCCTTGCGAAATGCTGGAAATCCTCTTTGATGTTGGAAGAATCCATTGTAAGCAGTATCTAGTTTAGCTAAGTTGCCTTGCAAAACATCTGAATTAACCCGACTATACCATTCAGACTCAGAGCGTAATTCAGTTGTTCTTTTACTTTGAATATCAGCAGCATGTCCCCAAACTAAACCATGTTTCTTACTGTTTTTTGTTAACTCAGCAGACATCACCCCATGTTTAACGATAGGGCAAGTTAAAGGGCAGTAAGAACCATATTCAACCCGACTATCTAAATCGGAGAATGCACCGTACTGGTACATCACTAGCTCGTCTGATTTCTGATTATTAGTTTCAAAACCGCGCTGACGTTCTGCCAAACAATAATTTCTGTGTTTCCGCAAAGTAACAAGCCACTCAGACATTAAGGCTTGTTGCCTAATATTCGCTTTTAGCTTGAACTTCCAGCGTATTTGCACAGGTATATTTTGTTGATATAATTGACGATATTGATATACTAATCTACAACTA
>NZ_JADEXR010000325.1 GCF_015206995.1 aff. Roholtiella sp. LEGE 12411
GCATTGGGCATGGGGCATTGGGGATGGGGGATTAAAAGAGGTTTTTATTGTTTTTGGTAAGTAATGGGTTATGGGGATTTATTAGTAAGTTGCCAAAAATCATTTAATCATTTTGAATTGGGAATTTCTAAAGGCTCTGGTTTAATGCGATTGAGTTGGGAGAGAAAATATTGTGTTACTAGGGTAGGCTGTTCAGCCTGGATAAGCGATCGCACTACCGCTACACGTTCTGCTCCTGCATCCATCACATCATTGATATTGTTCGCATCTATTCCTCCAATGGCAAACCAGGGAATTGAGCAATTTTTGGCAGCATAACTGACATATTCTAAGCCTGCTGCTGCTTTACCTATTTTTGTAGGAGTTTCATAAACTGGCCCGACGCCAATATAATCTGCACCTTCCGCAATTGCCTCTTGCATTTCTTGGGAATTTGTGGTAGAGCGACCTATCAAGCGTTGCGAACCGAGTAATTGTCGGGCGATGGCAATAGGCATATCTTGTTGTCCCAGATGCACCCCATCTGCATCTACCGCCAAAGCGAGATCTACTCGGTCATTGATGATGAACAGAGCACCGTAGGTGTGACACAATTGCTGTAGTTTCTTAGCTTGTTCTAGACGGAAAGAATCATCGGCGGTTTTGTCGCGGTACTGTAGGAGCGTTAATCCACCTTTAAGTGCAGCTTCGACAGTACCCAAAAGGGTTTCGCTGGGAGAAGTGACAAGATATAGACGCGATCGCCACAACATTTGATGTCGTTGATAACCCAGTAAACTACTTTCGAGAGCATAAACCTGATAGCGCATCTGCTTACAAGCTTTAGACATATTTGGGTGGTAAAGCTTGCCATATTCTTCCAGTACCCGCAGTGCTTCTTCTGTACGACAAAAATTAGCCTGTAACAAAGATTTAATGCTAGCCCGTTTTTCTTCTTGAGGATGGGTTAAATCAGTCCCAGGATCACCTGGTGTATCTCGCGCCGCCCGCATTTCAGAGGTATGCCACTTAGCTATCTCTTGTCGTAAGTGCTTACATTCAAGAGATAACTGAGCGTTATTTAATCCAAAACGACACCATTCCTCGATAATTCGCAAACCCTCACGGGCGCGATCTAAATTGGCGTCTAAAATGCGGTGAACAACTTGCTGTATTTGCTCTTTTTGGCTGTAAGGCTCGACCATTACAACAACCCCATTAGTGCTTTCATCGAAACAGCCAGCCTCTTTCATCTTGTTTTTCGCATTGGTGATTGTTTATGAGGTATTGGGGATGGGGGATGGGGG
>NZ_JADEXR010000326.1 GCF_015206995.1 aff. Roholtiella sp. LEGE 12411
CGGAATGGTTTACTCAATCCTGGCGGTTCTTATTCACGTCAAGAATTAGTTACCATTCCTTTCAGCTTAATTGGTAATTACAATCTATTTGTGGCGACAGATGCCAATAACAGGGTGTACGAAGCTACCAATGAAGGCAATAACTCAACCGTACAATCCCTGAGCATCACTCGCCAAACTCCAGACTTGCAAGTTACAGGGGTGAGTATTCCCACAACTGCGTTGTCAGGACAAGCCTTAACAGTTGACTGGACAGTTAAGAACTTCGGGACAGGAAAGACCAACGCACTTTTCTGGTATGACGATGTTTATCTTTCTACTGACTCGGTAATTAGTGGCAATGATAGATTGTTGGGTAGGGTATACCGTTCTGGGGCGTTAGAAGTATCGGCTGAGTATAGCGTGTCTCGCAGTTTTAATTTGCCGATAGACTTACAGGGTGAATTTTATACTATTGTTCGGACTGATAGTAGCAATTTCGTCCTGGAAACTCCCTTTGAAAACAATAATGATTTAGTTAGTTCTGGTACTACTAACATTTCTCTGAGTCCTGTGGCAGACTTGGTTGTAGCTAGCGTTGATGCTGCTAGCACTGGTATTAGTAGTCAGTTGTTCAATGTTACTTGGACAGTTAGTAATGATGGGGCTGCAAGTACGGGAAGTAGTTCGTGGTACGATGCGTTTTACTTATCCCGTGACCAATTCTTTGACCGCAGTAGCGATACATACATAGGATACAAGACGCGGACAGAAGATTTAGCAGCAGGGGCTAGTTACACTGACACCACATCCTTTAGAATTCCTCAAGGATTTTCTGGGCCATTTTATGTATTTGCAGTTGCAGACAGCGGCAATAATATTAATGAACTGAGTGGTGAGTTGAATAACGTTGGCTATGATGCTAATTCTACAGAAATTAGTCTGCCACAACCATCTGACTTGGTAATAGGGACAATTACCATTCCCGCCAATGCTGTACCAGGGCAAAATGCAACTATTAGCTACACCGTGATCAACCAAGGGACAAATGCGGCTTTGGGTAGTTGGTTTGATACGATTTACATCTCTGCGGATAACCAGTGGGATGTGGAGGATGCTTTGTTTGGAAGGGTGCAACACAATGGCGATGTGGCTATTGGTGGTAGTTATAGTGAAACTCTAAGTGCAGCATTGCCTGGTGTACTTCCTGGTGATTATTATGCGATCGTCAAGAGCGATATTCGCAATCAAATTCCTGAGTCGAATGAAAGTAATAA
>NZ_JADEXR010000327.1 GCF_015206995.1 aff. Roholtiella sp. LEGE 12411
AAGATTGAAGCACTTGTTTCAGCCATGCCTACTACAGCTTTGGATTTGGCAGTTGGCAGTACTGATCCCACCGATATTCCTGACAGCTACTTTTTAGAACGTCGGCTCAATGGGTACAATCCAGGTGCGATTCGCGAATCCTCTGGTCAAGAAGGCTGGACACATGAGCTTACTCACAATCTGGCAAAATATGACATCAAGCCAGGCTTGCACTTTCCTGATTTTGTTCAATGTCGGCTTGTTGTTGATAAACAAAATGGTGTCAAGCTGCATTCAATTAAAATAGATGATAATGAAATTACGCCATGCCAAGAACAATGGCAACATGCTAAGCATACTTACCTTCAGGCCGAATTCCTTTCACAAGAACTGAAACTTCATTTAGCCCGTTGTCACTTCAACATTGAACAATATGTTATGGCTATAAAAAGAAGGCTCGCCCCCACTCATCCTGTGCGGGCGTTTATTAATCCTCATCTTGAGGGGCTGATATTTATCAACTCATCAGCTGTTCC
This sequence comes from aff. Roholtiella sp. LEGE 12411, assembly GCF_015206995.1. GTDB lineage: Bacteria > Cyanobacteriota > Cyanobacteriia > Cyanobacteriales > Nostocaceae > Komarekiella. Next base: position 516 of record NZ_JADEXR010000327.1, read on the forward strand.
AAAGATTATCGGTTCAACAGGTTTCATCCCTATCGCCTCCATGCTAACGCAGGGATCTATTGTTGATGTAATGAAAAATGAATTAAGTAAACTAAGTTACATGTGGAATCCAATCGCTGATTTGCCATGTGATATTCCCGGAGACCTTTTTACACCTGCTGCAACAGCCTATTGGGAACTACTTAACAATTATGTTGAGAAGGGTTTACTACAACCATTTGAAGATGAACTTCGCACTGAAGTAAATGCGATTCAGGTTGACGAACTTTTTGCTGAATTAAAACAACGAAGTCTTTACTCCGGAGACCAACCACCCAAATACGATTCATCAGAGCTTAAAAGTCTGTTAATGTACATCATCTACCATTCAAGCTTCCTGCACTCATGGGCTAACTTTAAACAATATGATGATGCTGGAAATCCTAATCATGTATCAATGGGAGATTATAGTCAATACGACCAACAGACACAGGACAAGATACGCTTCTCTCAACGATCTTTAACATGGGTACTTTCATCAATTCGATACAACTCAGTTGCAGTATATGGATCGGATTTACTCAAACAGCTCATTCGGGAAAAATCATCAATATTGGAACCCGGACTTCCATTAGAGGATCTCATGATGAGTATCAACATTTAGGCGATCTCCAGATAAAATGTTTAGGGACTGCTG
>NZ_JADEXR010000328.1 GCF_015206995.1 aff. Roholtiella sp. LEGE 12411
GAGCATCTCACTTTTTGAAGTGGCTCAAACTGACAATAATCCATTGAGGTAAGCAGAGCGATGAGCCAGGACTTGAGGAACATTTTCTCGTTTCCATTGTGCCCCAGAAATCTTTGTTCGACGGTCAATCTGTTTAACGGCAGATTCAACCGAACCAGAACCAATTGAACAAATTTGTTCAGCTTGATGATATTGGTAGTTAATAATGCGATCACGATGCTTATCAAGATAACCGCAAAAGTTTTGTGCTTGTTTACCTTTACAATCAGCGAATAGAGCTTTGGTTGCCTCAACTTGACCTTTCCATAGTAGAGCTTGTGCTTGTTTCAAGCGTTTTTGTGAACCCCCAATTTTATGAAGGTTTTCTATCAAATGGAACCAATCAAGCACTTCTCGACGTTGTACATCAGGGGCTAGTTGGTCAACTATATTCCAAATACCATCATGTCCATCACCGATACAAGTAACTGTGCTAGCCAGTGGTTGATCATTAACCCAATCAATCACAATCTGATTATTCTGAAATGAAGTTCCAAGCATTCCAAGATGATGTAAGCTAATCGCTTTATAGCCAAGCCATGCACATATTTGACCTTTAGGAGTTCGCACACGAATGTTTCCACCATCAACACTTAATTCTTCAACTATGTCTTTTTGCATTGGCAAGTCAAAGTTCTGACGATGTACTAATCTTTGTTGGCTGCTGTGGGAAACTTGCACGCCTGTAAAATACTTGATGTCTGATGCTGCATCTTCATAGCTAACATTCGCACTTACCCTTAAACAACAAGTTTCTAGGTATGGACTTAGTTGAGTACTTGGTGCGACTTCTAATTCAATGGCTTGTTTGCTCGTTATTGGTAACTCTCCAAGGATACTTTTGAGATGTCGTTGGTATCCTGCGGTTGTTCCTGTAACCGTTTCGATAAAAAAACCCCTACTTCTGGCATAACGTGCTTTTGCATTTGGCTCCGCACTGCTTCTTCAATCCCTGCAAGATTTATGAGCTTTTCTTTTGACGTATCTTCGTACAATATTTTAGCGATCGCTTGAATGTGTTCTTGAAGAGCTTGTTTTTGTTCTGGGGTCATCGCTAAGTAAATACACTCGTCTTACTTATCCTGACTGATTTTCGCTTTCTTTGCAAAAAACTGGGATGCTCCC
>NZ_JADEXR010000329.1 GCF_015206995.1 aff. Roholtiella sp. LEGE 12411
GGGTATGGAGAATGGGGCATGGGGCATGGGGCATGGGAAAAATACTTCACCAATCCGCAATGCCCAATCCGCAATGCCCAATCCCCAATCCCCAATCCCCAATAAATAATGACTAAAAATCGAATTTTAATTTGCACCTTTTTGGCACTTTCATCAGGGTTTTTTGGTGGTTACATCGGTGGACAAATCACCTTAATGCTGCATAGTCAAAAGTGTCAAAACCAGCCTTGGGCTTTAAACCAGATGTGCAACGTTTGGGTAACACCAGGGGCAATATGGCAAGGTAGTACCACAGGAATATGGACATGCACAGTCTTAGGGGCATTTGTTGGCGGTTTGGTGACGCGCCAAACTTGTGATTAGTCAATAGTCATTTGTCAGCAGCAATTTCTTTTAACCCTTGACCCTTGAACGCCAGTCGCCTCAAGTCGAGCCAGCCGCTTGCGGGGGTTCCCCCCGTTGTGCGGACTGGCGTGGGAAACCCGCCCACAGCGCTGGTTCCCCTTGACCCTTGACTCCCCAATCAAGTATCCATCGGAGCAATAGGTGATTGCAAATTACTCAAAGTTTTCCACGTGTTAGTGCTGGTATCAAAACAACGCCAATTTTCCTCAGCGCGCTCTTGATAGCAAAACAAACTGCGATCGCGACCATCAAAATTATCGGTTAAATAATATACAATTCCTCGAAAAGGATAGGTCTTGCGACTTAGCCGCTTAGCCACCGCTTGATTCGGACATTCGATAACAAAAACTGGTTGACTATCTAAGTGAGCTAACGAAAAGATACACATCCTCAAAATGGCTCGGAGCCAACTTTCGGAGTTGTCAAAATAGTCGTCTATGATTTTGTTGGTTAGAGCTTTTTCGAGCTTACGGTCTTTATCGTGAGGAGTTTGGACGTTAGACATAGCATCACCTAATTGCTACACCGTTGGTTAGAGATTAAACCAATATCTTCAGAACTGACAAGCGTATATATAGCAGGAAACACAGAGAAGTTGGAGCGGAGGAACTCTTAACAGTAAACAGGTTTAAGTCCATTGGTGTCCGTGTTGTATGACTAGTTTATGTCATTCGCTACCTGGCAGCGACTGTGGTAAGTAATGAAAAACTCCATCCACAAGGGCATGGGGCATGGGGCATGGGGCCTGTCTCTTATACA
>NZ_JADEXR010000330.1 GCF_015206995.1 aff. Roholtiella sp. LEGE 12411
ATTCCATTTCCAATTCAATAGTGCAATAATATACTCCATCACCACAGATGGAGAACCCCATGGCACGTCCAGTCACTGGAGATGAGCAAGCGATAGAACATGCATTGCAGGTCATCTCCCAAGCCACCACAGTAGAGCAACTGCGCCAAGCGCAGGCGGTCGTATTGCCGCTTGTCTATGGTTTGAGCTTGGAGCAGACTGCCCAAGTCACAGGGGTATCGCTGGGCTGGGTCTGCCAGCTTCGCCGTCGCTTCATCGCAGGCGATGTGGCCGGTACGCCAGAGATGCCTTGTGCGGGCGGACGCAGACGACAGAACATGACCGTCGAGCAAGAAGCACAGTTTCTCGCCTCCTTCATTGACAAGGCGCAGGCTGGTGGCGTTCTGGTGGTGGGCGACATCAAAACCGCTTTGGAGGAGCGCTTAGCGCGTGAAGTAGCCAAGTCATCGGTCTACAACTTGCTTCACCGTCATAACTGGAGAAAGCTGGTGCCCGACAAGCGCCACCCCAAAAGTGATCCTGCGGCCCAGCTGGAGTGGAAAAAAAACTCCCCGAAACGCTCCAAAGCATCATTGCAGACTGGGCAGACGGCCAGCCCATCAAGCTGATGTTTCAGGACGAGGCGCGCTTTGGGCGCATCTCGGACGTGCGCAGGTGCTGGGCACCCTACCCGATTCGACCTTTGTGTCAGGCGATGTTGACCCACGAGTACACCTATGCGTATGGTGCAGTCGATATCTGCACAGGTCAATTCGACAGCCTGATCTTGCCTCACGTGAATACCGAATGCATGCAGGTGTTTCTCGATGAGGTCTCCAAGCGCTACCCCGGCGAGCGCATCGTGATGGTGATAGACGGCGCGGGCTGGCATCGCAGTGGCAAGCTCAAAGCGCCACACAACATCCATTTGCTGCAACTACCGCCTTATGCGCCTGAACTCAACCCGGTGGAGCATATCTGGGATGAGCTGCGCGAGAAGTTCTTTCACAACAGCGTGTTCGCGTCTTTGGATGCGTTGGAGAGGCATTTGGAGGCGGGGCTGCTCAGCTTGGAGCAACACAGCGAAGTGGTCACCTCTATCGTCTCTTGGGATTGGATTATGCAAGCACTTATTACTTCATTTATGAAATAGAAATGGAAT